>JAITTH010000057.1 GCA_031287295.1 Eubacteriales Family XIII. Incertae Sedis bacterium | reverse complement strand
TGCTTATTGTATCAATATGGACAAAATAGTCAAATTCCCGAGCGCAATTGAATCGAGCGTTTTCATGGCAGGGGCAAGTGCCATCCTCTTTTTTTTTTGGAAAAACATTAAATTTTTGTTTAAAGTTTCAAATGTTGGGTATCTATGGAATTGACGGATGACGTCATACCCATATCGGCATCTTGGTAAGTGAACATTTCCTGACATTTTATCGGGTATGAAAACGCCGTTTGTATATCTTGCTTCATTTTGTGACTTCTAGCAATCTATAAAGGCACCACGATTTCGTGACTGACATGCAGCAAAATGAAGCAAGAAATTGAAAATCAAAGTGTTAATGAGATCATTCAATATCCCACCAAAGATTCAAAAACTTTAAAAATTACACAAATTTTCTGCGACAACAAGTGCCATAGATTTCAATTGGATTTTATAAGGGAAGAACAGAGAAAAGGAAGACGCTCGAGCCGTCTCTTTCTGTCTTTCAGCCCGGGGGCCAAGTGAGTTTACGTTTTCCGAGCAGATGAAAATGCAGGTGCTGAACTGTTTGCATACCATCTTCGCCACAGTTGCTTACAAGTCGGTATCCATTATCAAGCTCAAGAATCTCTGCAATTTCGTGAACCTTTGTCAAAAGATGACCCAGTATTTCTTTGTCTTCAGCGGACTGTGTTACATCGTTTAAAGACGCAAAATGTTTTTTTGGTATGAGCAGGACGTGCACAGGAGCTTGTGGCTCTAAGTCGTGAAAAGCCAACATTTGCTCGTCTTCGAAAACGATTTTTGCGGGAATATCTTTGTTTGCGATTTTACAAAAAATACAGTCTGACATCTTCTATCATCCTTTCCTGCTTCGAATCGAATGTTTGGAAACATCCCGATTCATTTGTTTCGTAAATCGATGGCGGGAGCGCGCGACAATGGCATCTCCGTAGTGCATCCTACTTTTATTATATCAAAGTTTTGCGTTCCGTTTCCATACGATCTGCAAGCATTGAACTCCCGGATGTAATGCGCTCTATGCTTTCCATCAATATGGATTCACGTTCCGCATCTGCGAAGATTTGTACGATGACATTTTCCGTATAGGAAATCTCGCCAAGCGCAAAGTTGTTTGTCTCGGCATAATGTCGTATTTTATCGAAAAATGGGTAGGCGATTTCGAAACGCAACGCGATGACCCGAACGACACCGGCAATGCCCGCATCCAAAATCGAATCTCGCGCTGCCTTGGTGTAGGCACGAACGAGTCCACCGGGACCCAATTTGATACCACCAAAATAGCGTGTGACCATGAGTGCCACATTGGTAATGCCTTCCTTTACAAGAAGGCTCAATATCGGCGTGCCTGCGGTTCCTTGAGGTTCGCCATCGTCACTTGCCCATTGCTCCTGCATCTTGTCTCCGATGACATAGGCAGGGACATTGTGGCGCGCATCTCTATGCTCTGCACGAATCTCAGAAAAAAACAAACCTGCCTCCTCGCGAGAAGAGACAGGTTTTACATATCCTAAAAATCGCGATTTTTCAATTGTGATATCGCTATTACCCTCCGCAAAAATCGTTTTATAGCGTATTTCCATGCGGCGTTAGAACTTTGTTTTCTTCAATTCCTCAATAAACTGATTGTTGAGAATTTTGATGTGAGTGCCCTTCATACCAAGTGATCGGGATTCGATGACACTCGCACTTTCGAGTTTCCGAAGTGCATTGACGATAACGGAACGCGTAATGCCCGAACGATCTGCGATTTTGCTTGCAACAAGCAGCCCTTCCATGCCGTTCAATTCTTTGAAAATCTGCTGAATCGCTTCGATTTCCGAATAAGACAACGTTCCAATGGCTTTTGTAACCGTTGCTTTGACGCGTTCTTCCTCTTGAATTTGTAGTTTACGGTGTCTGCGAATTTCAATGCCTACAACGGTTGCACCATATTCGCCGAGAATGAGATCTTCGTCGTCGAAAATCGGATTGTAACGCGCAAGAATGACCGTGCCCAGACGCGCTCCTGCACCAAAAATCGGAATGACTGTATGCCATTTATCATAAGAATCATAATCGTATTTGAAAATTTTGAGAGCTTCTTCGGATTTTAAATTTGAAACCGTCTCGGACAATTTCAAGAGTTCTTCATTATATTCATCCGGCATTTTTTCAGCACCGGTTTCCGGGTCTACAATGGCAGCACTTTCAGATTTAATTGTATAGTGCACGCCGACAACATTTCCATTGATGTCAACAATATATACGTTTGCATCCATGAGCTGACTGAGTATTCCAGCCAAATCGTCAAAAGAAAAAACCCCGGCGCTGCTTTCCTGCAAAACCCAGTTCAGCTTCCGGACTTTATCCAATAGTGATTTTTCCATTTTAAAACGCCTTTCACATAAAGCAATTTTGTCTATAAATGAAAGAAGATTGATTCAAGACGCAATCTCTTTCACTTAAGGTAGAGATGATACCGTATCCATACATATTTATATTATAGACAAAATTTAGATGTGTAAATAGTCCTTTTTAGTACCTTTTGGAATACTCTGAAAATTGCCTCATGTGTAGTGGTACTACGGTGAAGGCATTTGGCGAAGCAGTGGAGCAAATCGGTTTATACAAACCGGGTTCGAGCTATTCTCTTTCGCTTATGGTAAACTGGGTAAAGCAAACACGAGCGGTAATCTCTTACCGCGTTGGTAGAAATGAGGCACTATGGAAATTCTCGCACCGGTTGGAAACGATGCGATGCTCGTTGCGGCGATAAGAGCCGGAGCGGATGCGGTATATTTGGGCGGACAAACCTTTCATGCAAGGCAAAAAGCGAGTGGCTTTGATGAGGAACGGCTGTATGACGCAGTGCGGCTTTGCCATGCGCGGGGCGTCCGCGTCTATTTTGCCGTCAACACAGTCATTTTCGAACACGAGCTTTCCGCCCTCAAAAATATGAGTCGAAACGCAGCGGACGCCTGCGTGGACGCGTTCATCGTGCAAGACCTCGCGGCCTATCGAATGATTCGGGAGGTCTGCGCCGGAATGCCCCTTGTCAACCAACCACGTCTGCACGCGTCCACGCAGATGACCGTCCACAACGTGGACGGTCTTACCGCGCTTAAAAATCTTGGGTTCTCCCGTGCTGTTTTAGCTCGTGAAATGCACGCTTCTGAAATTTTAACGGCAATTCAAAGCGTAGACATCGAAACCGAAATGTTCGTTCACGGTGCACTCTGCGTTTCAATATCCGGTCTTTGCTATATGAGTGCCATGATCGGAGAACGCAGCGCAAACCGTGGAAATTGTGCTCAAGCGTGTCGTCTGCCCTACTCGATTCAAAATCCGGATACGCCAATGGAAACGGCAAAATACCCGCTATCCCTCAAAGACAATTGCCTCATTCGTCATATCGACCAAATTGCAACCCTCGGTGTAACTGCACTCAAAATCGAAGGACGCCTCAAACGTCCGGAATATGTGGAAATTGCCGTCCGCGAATATCGAAACGCCTTATCCGGAGTGGATTGCGACATCCAGGCCTTAGAGCGCATTTTTTCACGCAGTGGCTTTACGGACGCATACTTCACAGGCAATTTCACGGCAGATGCCTTCGGCGTTCGCTCCTCCGCAAATGCCAAGGACACCCAAGCGTTCATTCAATCTGATCTTCATTTCGTCCCATACGACAAGAAATCTCTTGCGCCCACAACATCCGTGCGTTTTCAAGTTTCGATTCGCAGAGATCGGCCAATGACTCTTTGTGCAATCGACGAAGAAGGCAATATGGCAGAAGTAATTGGGGCGACTCCGGAAGCTGCAAAAACCAAAGGGATAACTGAAGATTCCGTGCACCGCTCCTTGAAAAAACTGGGCGGAACCGAATTCAAACTTGCCGATACCGACGGCATTCACGCCGAAATTGAAAGCGGACTCTTTGTCGGAGTCGCCGACTTAAACGCACTGAGACGCGAAGTCCTTCGCGAGCTCGCACAGAAGAGGGAAAATGGATCTATTCGTTAAGATATCAGAGAAAAATCAAATTTCACCGGAAATTGTCACGGTCGCTCGCTACGTCATTATGGATGCAGAAGAGCTCGTGAAAATATCCGCAGCAGACACACGTGTAGGAACCATTCCCTTACACAAGCGTTGCGCCGCACTGCCTACCGTCGTTTACGATCCGGATGCCCTCGAACAACTCCACAACACACTCACAATCCTACTATACAACGGTGTGAAGGCTTTCTATATCCCGAATCTATACGGTTTTACTGCAATGCTCGAAGCCGTAAAACGCACCACAACACAAGAAGCTAGAGATACCCCACCCATAAAACCAGCGATTTTCAAAACCTTAGGCATAACGTTAATTGCAGGGTCTGAACTAAACATTGCCAATCACGAGGCAATCGAAGAATACGCGAACATGGGGATCACGGAAACTGTCCTTACCCCCGAAATAACCGCGCATCAGACGCGTCGATTGGCACGGAAATACAGCGTCGGCATCTACGCCTACGGCAGGCTGCCACTCATGACATACCGCAGCTGTCCGCTTTCCGTTCATGGTTGCCCACAAAAATCGAAGGGCACGCCGTCGCACCCATGTATGCTCACAGACAGAACCGGACGCGCCTTCCCCTTTCAATGTGAAAACCCCGGTGGCGTGTCGAAGATGCGAAACAGCCATCCGCTTTGGATTGCCGATAAAATCTCGTCTTTTAACGGCATTTCCTTTGCCATCCTCGATTTTTCCATTGAAGACGCTGCTGCTTGCACGCGCATTACAAGGGCGTTTTTG
>JAITTH010000055.1 GCA_031287295.1 Eubacteriales Family XIII. Incertae Sedis bacterium | reverse complement strand
TGGATTACATGGAGAAATTGAATGAGCTGGATACGGAAGGTGTGCCGGAATTGGTGCAGCCATTCGAACGCGTCAATCTCTTTCGTGAGGACGAGATCACAAACGGAGACAAACGATCTGCCATGCTTGCAAATGCGCCGGAAGTAAAAGGCGATTTCTTTAAGGTTTTCAAGACGGTGGAGGAGTAGATGGATCTGCGAAAAATGACAGCACTTGAAATCGGTGCGCTTTTGCGAAAAAGAGAGATGAGTAGTCCGGAAGTGACGAAAATCTTTTTGGATGCGGCAACGACGGATTTAACAGGGGCTTACATTAGCCTCGATGAGGACGGTGCACTTCGTGCCGCCGCCAATGCGCAGGAGCGCATTGACACCGCCGCCCGAGACGGATCGGAGGAAGAACTTTCTCTGTTGACAGGGGTTCCCGTTGCGGTGAAAGACAACATTTGTATCGAGGGCGGCGTGACGACCGCCGGATCAAAAATGCTGCGCAATTTTGCGCCGCCCTACAGCGCGACGGTGGTTGACCGCCTGCACCGTGCGGGGGCTGTCATTCTTGGAAAAACCAACCTGGATGAGTTTGCAATGGGCGGGTCAACCGAAACGTCCCATTTCGGTCCCACGAAAAATCCGTGGGATACGTCGCGCGTTCCGGGCGGCTCTTCCGGCGGTTCGGCGGCGGCGGTCGCCGGCGGCTTAGCGCCCTACGCAATCGGTTCCGATACCGGCGGAAGCATCCGGCAGCCAAGCGCATTTTGCGGGCTCACCGGCATCAAGCCCACCTATGGGAGCGTTTCTCGTTTTGGGTTAATGGCTTACGCGTCTTCTCTCGACCAGATTGGTCCGCTGGGGCTTGATGCAAAAGATTGTGCAGCGGCACTTTCCATCATCTCCGGTCCGGATGAAAAAGACAGCACGTCGAATATTTCCGCGCCTTTTTCCTTTTCGAACATTTTGGATTCGCAAATTTCGGAAGAAGAAAGAACGAAGAAACTAAAAACCATAAAAATCGGCGTACCAACCAATTATTTCAAAGAAGGCATTGCGGAAGATGTAAAAAAGACAACGCTTGCGGCGATTGAGAAAATGAAAACCTTCGGCGCCACTATCGAAGAATTCGACCTTCCGTTGATGGATTACGCGGTGCCCGCATATTACATTATTGCAGGTGCAGAGGCAAGTTCCAACCTTTCGCGATACGATGGCGTAAAATACGGCTATCGGTCAAAGAATGCGCAGGATATTCGGGAAAGCTATTTCCTGTCGCGCAGCGAAGGCTTCGGTACTGAAGTCAAACGACGCATTATGCTCGGAACGTTTGTGTTGTCATCCGGATATTTCGATGCTTATTACATGAAGGCATTGCGTGTGCGCAGACTTATCAAAGAGGCGTTCGATGCGGCGGTCGGGAAATATGATGTTGTTCTCGGTCCGGTAAGTCCAACGACAGCCTATGAAATCGGCGGACAAATAGAAGATCCGCTCGCGATGTATATGGCGGATGTCTATACCGTCTCCGCAAACCTGACCGGGCTTCCGGCACTGTCGATGCCGTGTGGCATGGGCGAAAACAATCTGCCAATCGGAATTCAATTGATTGGCAAGGCGTTCAGTGAAGAAAAATTGCTTGAAATCGCCGATGCTTGGCAGACGGCGACAGACTACCATAAATGCCGTGCCTTTGAATCGGTGCTTTTGCAGAAGTAAATGAGGGAATCATGAAGTTTGAAACAGTCATCGGGTTGGAGGTTCACGTAGAGCTTTCTACCAAAACCAAGATATTTTGCGGGTGCAGCACAGCGTTTGGTGGTGAGCCCAATGCGCATACATGCCCTGTTTGCCTTGGTATGCCCGGGACACTTCCGGTGCTGAATCGAGATGTTGTAGAGAAGGCTTTGCGTGCAGGCATTGCGCTTCGTTGTGATATCCCGAAAAACAATTTGTTTGATCGCAAAAATTACTTTTATCCGGATCTTCCCAAAGATTATCAGATTTCACAGCTCTATCATCCGATTTGCCAAAACGGCGTCCTGGAGATTGATGTGAACGGCAAAAAGAAACAGGTTCGGATTCACGAAATTCACATGGAAGAAGATGCGGGAAAGCTCATTCACGACAGCGGTGCAAGTCTTGTTGATTTCAACCGTTGCGGTGTACCACTCATCGAAATTGTTTCTGAACCGGATATGCGAAGTGCAGACGATGTCGTAGCCTATTTGGATAAATTACGGGAGATTTTGGTCTACCTGGGTGTTTCGGACTGCAAGATGGAAGAAGGCTCCATGCGTGCAGATGTCAATCTTTCCCTGCGTCCATTTGGTGCAGAGGAATACGGAACGCGCACAGAGACGAAAAACATGAACTCGGTGAAAGCCATACAACGCGTCATTCAGCATGAAACCGCAAGGCAGATAACGCTGCTCGAAGCAGGTGGCGTTGTTATTCAAGAAACCCGGCGGTGGGACGATGTTGCCGGAGAAAGTTCTTCGATGCGCAACAAAGAGAATGCGCAAGACTATCGATATTTTCCGGAACCGGATCTTGTCCCGCTACAGATCGACAGTGCATGGGTACAACGTGTAACCGAGAACCTTCCGGAGCTTGCCGAAGAAAAACGACAACGTTATGTTGAGGGATGGAAACTCTCTCCTCAAATGGCAGCCGTTCTTACGGTCGAAAAAGAGACTGCCGAATTGTTTGAAGAGATTTGTGGTCGTATCGGGGGCACAGAAGAAGACGCACGAGAAGCGGCAAATGTCGTGACGGGCGAAATTCTTCGCCTTCTCAAAAGTGCCGAAAGCGGTTATGCAAAACAAGTAAACGGAGAGAAGATATCGACGGTAATCGGCATGATTCGCCGTGGAGAAATCAACCGAAATACAGGCAAAGAAGTCATCGAAAACGTCGTGACAAACGATGTGGATCCGGAAGCGTATGTGAAACAAAACGGTTTGGGCATGACGACGGACAGCGCATTGCTGGAAGAAACCGTCACAAAGGTGCTGACAGAAAACAGCGGTTCGGTGCAAGACTACCAAAACGGAAAAGAAAAGGCATTTGGCTTCTTGGTCGGGCAGACCATGCGCGCACTTTCGGGAAAGGCAGACCCGCAGGCCGTAAATGCAGTGCTGAAGGCCAAGTTGGAGGAAAGGGGCGTTCCCGTAGGGGCTCCGCAAAAGCCCATCGTTGAAAAAACAGAGAGCGCAAAAGAACCCGAAAAAGAAGAAAAGATCAAACCAAAGGTGTCGAAAAAGAGGGAAACCGAAAAAGAAGATAGGGTTGACGTCCAACACGAAATCATTCAATCGGAGAGATACCGAACACATACGTGCGGAGATTTACGGGAGAAACATATCGGGAAAGAAGTAAAACTTGCCGGCTGGGTACATTCCATTCGAGATCACGGAGGCGTGGTTTTTGTGGATTTACGTGACCAGTATGGTGTGACACAAGTGGTCGTGCGTGACGAACAAGTGAAACAACTGCACAAAGAAATGTCTGTGTCGATAAGTGGGCGTGTTCTAAAACGGGATGAAGATACCATAAACGTACTCATAGACACAGGTAGCGTGGAGCTTGAAGCGACGGAGGTGGAAGTGCTCGGTTTCTGCAAAAACACGCTCCCCTTCGAAATTGAACAGTCCACACAGACCAAAGAAGAGCTTCGCTTGAAATATCGATATCTCGATTTACGCAATCCAAAGGTACACGATCGCATCATCTTTCGTGCGGAAGTGATCAAGTACCTGCGTGCGCGGATGGACGCAATCGGGTTCACGGAAATTCAGACGCCGATTCTCGCAAACTCTTCACCGGAGGGTGCACGAGACTATTTGGTGCCAAGCAGGAAACATAAAGGAAAGTTCTACGCGCTTCCACAGGCACCGCAGCAATTCAAACAGCTATTGATGGTTTCGGGCTTTGACCGATATTACCAAATCGCACCGTGTTTCCGCGATGAAGACGCAAGGCTCGATCGTTCGCCGGGAGAATTCTATCAGCTCGATTTTGAGATGGCATATGCGACGCAAGAAGATGTTTTTGCGGTTGCAGAGCATGTGATGACCAAGACCTTTGCGCATTTTACGGATAAGCCCGTCACGAAACCGCCCTACCCGAGAATCACCTATGCAGAATCTATGTTGAAATATGGTTCAGATAAGCCGGATCTTCGAAACCCACTTTTCATAATTGATTTGCAAGAATACTTCAAAGAAGTCGAATTCAAGCCATTTCAAGGAAGGCCTGTACGTGCGATACGTGTGCCGAAGGCGGGCATTCAGCCCCGGTCTTTTTTCCGCGAGATGGAAAAGTATGCGCTAAGCATCGGAATGAAAGGTCTTGGATATATTACGATTCAGGAAGATTTTTCTTTCAAGGGTCCGATAGAGAAATTTCTTTCAGAGGAACAGAAAAAAGCACTAATGAATCTTTGTGAAAAGGCAGCGTGTCCGCTTCAGCCGACAGATGTTCTCTACTTCATCAGCGATGCGGCAGATGTCGTTGCAAAGTTTGCCGGACAGATTCGTACAGAAGCCGCCGAGCGACTCAACCTAATCGACAAAACCCGTTTTGAATTTTGTTTCATCATCGACTATCCGATGTATGAATTGAATGAAGAAACCGGGCAAATCGACTTTACACACAATCCGTTTTCAATGCCGCAGGGAGAAATGGATGCGCTACTTTCAAAGAACCCGCTCGATGTCCTTGCCTACCAGTACGACATTGTATGTAATGGCGTAGAACTATCCTCCGGCGCCGTCCGAAATCATAGACCGGATATTATGGTAAAGGCCTTTGAAATTGCAGGTTACACCGAGGAAGATGTCGAAAAGAAATTTGGTGCATTGTATAGCGCGTTCAGTTATGGTGCTCCGCCACACGCAGGAATGGCACCCGGCGTCGATCGTATCGTCATGTTGCTTTCGGAAGAGGAAAACATTCGCGAAATTATAGCGTTCCCGCTCAACAGCAACGCACAAAACCTCATGCTCGACGCACCAAGTGAGGTTACGGAACAACAATTACGCGATGTACACATAAAGATTCGCTAGAAGCGGTTCTGGGTACGCGTTGCTTTTCGTGCGTTCATTTGATATATTTACGGCGGAGATGATAAACGCAAAATGAAAATGATTCGAAATTTACCGTTCCTTTGGTGGATGGTTCGTACACTAACAACACTCATTTCCTATAAAAAGGCAATTCGAGTATGCCGAGAGAAGGGTGATTGGGAAGGCGAGCGAGAAGCGATTCTTCTCGCATCAAATTATTGGTCACCGCGGACGTTGAAACGGTTCGGCGTAACGGTGGATGTGGAAGGCGCAGATCGAATCCCGGAAGGAGGCGTTCTTTTTGTTTCCAATCATCAAGGATATGGAGATATTTTTGTATTCCTGGATGTATTGAAACACAAGCAGACCGGCTTTATTGCAAAAGATTCTCTCATGAAGGTGCCGGTCTTTGGAAAGTGGATGCTGAGAATACGAAGTCTCATTCTTGCGCGTGGGAATCCACGGGAAGCGCTGAAAATTTTTAAAGAAGGGGCGCAGTGGTTGAAAAACGGCTTTTCCCTTGTTATTTTCCCGGAAGGGCATCGAAGTCGTAGTGCGCAAATGGATCCGTTTCGAAAAGGAAGCATTCAGCTTGCAACGCAGGCCGGCGTTCCTGTTGTACCTGTGTCCATCATGGGCACGTGGCGGCTGTTTGAAGAAAAAGGATATGTTCGCGGTGGCGCCGTAAAAGTTTATATTCATACACCGATTCCAACAGAGGGGCTTTCTCGAAAGGAAATAGGAGTGCTTTCGGAGCAGGTAGAAGCAACGATTCGCGCAAAGGTGGACGAATGGATCAAGGAAGAAACGGAGACTTGATGGAAATTTATTCGCAAAAAAAGGAACCTTTTATTCGATGGATTGTTTTAGGTGTTTTGGTTGTCTTGTTTTTGGCGGACATGATGCTGGTTCTCACCGATAAAGCGGCGATAATCGATGATCCCGGAATCAATTTTATGCGGAAAATGCGGTCGCCATTTCTTTCGCTTCTCGCTGTCGGCGTAACGCATTTGGCAGACACGAAAATTGTAATAGGAATCTGTCTGGTTCTTTTGGTATTGCCACAGCGCATGAAGCTCGGACTGCCTCTTAGCATTGCGACCGGTTTGGCTTCCGGGGTTCACTATACTTTAAAACTCATCATTCACAGACCTCGTCCGGAAATTCTTTCTCACTTGGTTGAAGAAAGTGGCTATAGCTTTCCGAGCGGACACTCCAATGCGGGTGTGGTTTTCTTTCTGTTTTTAATGGTGCTACTGTATCGGTATTTGGCCATCAATGGGAGGAAAGGATTATCTCGAATCATTGTCGTTCTTTTTCCGTTCCTCGTGATTTTTATCGGGATCAGTCGTGTTTATGTGGGTGTGCATTATCCCACCGATGTTCTCGGTGGTTGGCTGCTTGGCGGATGTCTGTTGATTGTTTTCGTTACCCTTTACGACTCCCTATACCCCTCTAAATGGAGAATCACCCGTGAACAACCGGAGTGGGAGATGATTCGCAAACAAAAACCGTGGAAACATCCGGTCAACAAAGAGGCGGAACGTATTGATTTCCCGCGAAACCGATCACCGTGGAAAATGCCGACAGCACGAGAGAGACAAGCAAAAGAAGAAAGGGACGCCCATGAATAATCCGACGCTCATTATTATGGCCGCCGGGATGGGCAGCCGTTATGGTGGACTCAAGCAGATGGACCCGGTTGGGAGCCACGGCGAAATCATTGTCGATTTTTCGCTGTACGATGCGATGATGGCAGGCTTTGAAAACGTCATCTTCATCATCAAAGAAGAAATGGAAGAAGATATGCGTGCGCTTATGGATTCCGGTGCCGCACGTCATTTGAAGATAGACTATGCCTTTCAAAAGACGGAAGATCTTCCTGATGGTTTTTCGGTTCCAAGCGGGAGAGTGAAGCCTTGGGGCACGTGCCACGCGGTGATGGCGGCCTCACAAAAAGTTCAAGGCGCATTTGCGGTCATCAACGCAGACGACTATTATGGTCCACATGCGTTTCGTTTGCTTTACGAGTATTTGCAATCGGCCAAAGATGATGATAAGAAACGATTTGCCATGGTCGGATATCTCCTTCCCAATACGCTGACGGAATATGGGAGTGTGGCGCGAGGTGTTTGCAAAACAGATGAAGAAGATTTTCTGACTGAGATTGAGGAGCGACTGAAAATTGTGCAAAAAGACGGGGCGATTTTCTATGCAGACAACAATGATACATGGATACCCTTGTCCCCGGCTGCGACCGTCTCTATGAACTGTTGGGCTTTTACTCCATCGTTTATGCAGGAAATTGTCGATGGCTTCCCTGCATTTCTATCAGAAACGCTTCTCGAAAACCCTTTAAAAGGGGAGTATTTGCTGCCCCGGAAAATAGACGAATTAATCAAACAAAAGAAGGCAACTGTGAAAGTGCTTCGTTCGGAAGATCACTGGTATGGCGTTACCTACGCCGAAGATAAACCGCACGTTATTGCTGCCCTGCAATCGTTAAAAGATAAGGGCCTGTATCCGGAAAAACTTTGGTAAGAGCATTCCAAAAAAGGAGGAACGACGTGAACAATACAAAAAACAATGAAGTGAAAAAGCTGCCATCCTTTGAAACCTTTCAACGCGTTTGTGAATTTGCCGCCATTGAAGCGGCGCGAACCATTGGACATGGCGCAAAAGAGGCCTCGGACTATGCTGCGGTGCGCGCGATGCAGTGTATGTTTGATGAATTGGAAACAAAGGCGCGTATTGTCTCAACAGAGGGTTCTCTTGATAACTCCTACCGCTTTGAGTACGGCGAAGCCGTTGGGATGTACAAAGACAGAGAAGGCGAAGCCGATCTTGACATCGCGATTGACCCACTCGAAGGAACAAGCCTGTGTGCAAAAGGGCTTCCGGGGGCATGTGCCGTCATGGCGGTTGCCGATCGAGGTGCGCTTCTGAATGCGCAAGAAATGTATATGTGGAAGATGGTTGTTGGTCCGAAGGCACGACATGCTATCGATCTCAGACGTTCCTATACGGAAAACATCTTAAAAGTTGCGATTGCACTTGAAAAAAAACCAAGCGAATTGACCATTGCCGTTTTGGGAAGAGATCGGCACAATGATCTCATCAGCGAAATCCGTTCGACGGGCGCGATGATTATGCAGCTTCCCGCAGGCGATTTACTGCCCGGCATTGCTACCTGTTTCCCGGATAGCGGTATCGACATGCTACTCGGTGCCGGTGGTGGTCCGGAAGGTGTTATTACGGCTGCTGCGCTCAAGTGCCTTGGCGGTAATATGCAAGGACGTTTGGATGTGGCGCTCACCGAAAAAGAGATGGGAGAAAAACTGAACTTCCAGGATGTGAATGAAGACATTTTAACCATTGACGATTTGGTTAGCGGCTACGTACACACGGTCATCGTCACCGCGGTAACCAACGCGTACTGGCTGGAGGGTGTTCGTTATCGCGATCAGCACGTACATACGAATACGCTGAACATTCGCGGAACGCATACCTACCAAAAGGATGTGCCCAGTGCCAGAGATCTTTCCCTTCACCATTGGGCGCAGAAGCAGCTCTCAGACGAAGAGATTTCCGCGGCAATTCGCAAGTATCAAAAATAAAAGTCGCGCCTTGAAAGGCGCGAACCTTTATAGTACAATACATAAGGTAGAGCTAACCGCTCTACCTTAAAAAGCATTCTGAATAGAAGGGCTTCTGGCCCGAATGCTCTCTGCCTCAATAACGAGGCCATTCAGACCGAAGGGAGGTGTTACCGTGAATCGCTATGAGATCATGTTCATCATTGCGGATGCATTAGATGGCGAAAAGAAAGACGCAACTGTCGAACTCGTAAAAGAGATCATCAACGACGGAGGCGAAGTCGTCAATGTAAACGTAATCGGAACGAAAAGATTGGCTTATCCAATCCAAAAGAAGAACAATGGTCATTATGTTCTTATTGAATTTAATGCGCCGACAGATCTTCCGAAGGAGTTGGATCGTAGACTTCGTATTTCGGACGATGTCGTTCGTCATTTGATTATCAACAAAGACGAAGATGTCCAGACGGCATAGGAGGAAAATATGAATGTAGTCATACTAACCGGAAACCTCGCCCGAGATCCGGAGGTAAGATACGGAGCCAATCAGTTGGCAATTGCTCGGTTAACCATTGCGGTTCGAGATTCATTTTCTCGAGAAGAACGAGCAGATTTTATACGTGTTGTTGCCTTTGGAAAAACGGCAGAATTTGTTGAACGATACATGAAAAAGGGAAGTCGCGTTGAAGTAGAAGGTCGTTGGAAGCACGATAGCTATGAAAAGGACGGCCAAAGAATCTACACGGACGAGTGTATTGCAAACAGGGTGGAATTCGGAGGCCCGAAGAGTTCAAACGCGCAAGGTGGCGGATCTTCTTGGGGGAATGCGGAATTTCCCGAAGCATCAGAGCCTTCCGGAGCCGGAAGTTTTGGTGGTGCAAATGCGGGAGGTGCTTCCGTGAAGCCATCTTCCACACCGATACCGAGCGATTTTTCTCTTCTTGATGATGACGATGACGATTTGCCGTTCTAAGGGCGGCATACGTTTCTCAAAAAAGGAGTAACCAATATGGAAAGCAGACCAAAAAGAAGCGGAGGCATGCGCAAGAAAAAAGTATGCCAATTCTGCGCCGAAAAAAATTCAAAAATCGATTATAAAGATGTGGAGACTTTATCAAAGTTTATCAGTGACCGCGGGAAAATTCTTCCGAAACGCGTAACCGGTACCTGTGCCATTCACCAACGTGAAATCGCGCGTGCCATAAAGCGTGCCCGTGTTGTCGCATTGCTCCCCTATGTAAGAGACTGAGTTTCAGAAAGCATCTTGCACGATGAGCGAAAAACTCCTTAGACGGATATGGTTGCCGTATGTCATATGTACGGTGCTTGCGCTGGTTCTTTTGTCCGGCGGGCTTTTCTGTCTAAACGTTCTTTCGGTCTTTGCAAAAATTCTGTTTGCAGTCTTAACGATTGTTGCCACGATTATTGCGTTGTGGTCCATTCGGGCACAACAAAGTCGTTGGATCGGACCCTTTCTGGAAGATGCGGGAAACGAAATCGAGGAATCCTTACGGGACGCGATATTAAACCATCCCTTGCCGATGTGCGTGGCCGCAAGTGACGGAACGCTCTTGATTGTCAACGATAAGTTTCGCCTCCTATATCCTCTTGCGAGAGAACTGAAAGTTTCACTTCTCGACCTTACGCTGGAAGAAGCGAGGGTATTTTATCCCGGGGAGGCACAGCGCAAATTACGCATTGAAGCGCGAGGAAGGCTTTACAGCGTCTCCTCTGCTTACCTCAATGCGACGGCGGCCGGTCGTGGAATGGTGTTGCTTTTTACAGAAGTGGCAACCACCGGCAATTTGACTCCGCTGTTCAGCGCGGAAGAAAAAGGGATCATCCATGTCATTGTTGACAATTACGAAGAGCTCCTTTCCAATTCCACCGACGGGAGCAAGGAATTCGTTGCTGCGGCGATTGATGAAACCATACGGAGGTGGGCAGAAAAAATCAAAGCTTCTGTGCTGCGCCTTCGACGAGATCGATATCACCTTGTCTTCGACACGCAGTATTTTGGCTTTCTGGAAGACGGATATTTTCAAATCCTCGACGAAATTCGAGGCATTGAAACAGAGGCGGATTTTTCTGCGAGCATCAGCATAGGCGTTGGCATTGAAGGCGTTTCGTACGGACAAATTGAAGAATTTGCCGCCTTTGCGCTTGATTTGGCACTTGGACGCGGTGGCGACCAGGCTGTCGTCAAGAGCGGAAAAGATGTCAGTTACTACGGTGGAGTTACACAGTTTGTCGGATTCCGAAAAAAGGGAAAATCGCGCAGAATGTCGCAGGCACTGAAACGCCTCATCGAACAGTCTTCAAAAGTTTTTATTATGGGGCATCGCAATCCGGATTTGGATTCTTTGGGCGCCGCCGTTGGTGTTTACCGATTTGTCACCGCAAATGATAAAGAAGCCGCGATTATCATCAGTTCTTACAGTCATAGCTTTGAGGACGTGTATAAAGAAACTGTGGATACAGGCGAATATACGATCATTACGGGAGAAGAGGCCTTGGCAGCGATTGACGAAGATACTTTGGTCGTGATTGTCGATACACACATCCCGGCGATGACGGAGTGTCAAGAGCTCTTAACAAAAACAGACCGCATTGTGATTATCGATCATCACCGAAAGATGGAAGGTTATATAGACAATGCCATGTTGGCGTTTATGGAGCCGAACGCATCGTCAACATCGGAACTCATTACAGAGTTGATTCAATACGAGAGCAACTTTGCGGTAAAAATCAACAAATATGAAGCAGAGCTACTTCTTGCAGGTATCTTTGTGGATACAAACAGTTTCTCCATCAAGACCGGAACAAGAACCTTTGAAGCCGCGGCGTGGTTACGTGCAAATGGTGGAGACAGTACGCAGGTTCGTCAAATTTTACAGACAGACATGCTCGATTTCCGGCAAAGAAGTGCGATCATTGCAAACGCAGAGTTCACCGAAAACGGAATTGCCATTTCTCGCAATGAAGGCAAGCGCGATAACGCACAGGTCATTGCGGCGCAAGCGGCAGACGAGCTGTTGGACGTGAAAGGGGTTCGGGCAAGTTTTGTTGTTGGAGAAACGCACAATCAGGTTGTAATCAGCGCAAGATCGTTAGGCGGTCTCAATGTACAGCTCATCATGGAACGTTTTGGTGGAGGTGGACATCTTACGATGGCCGCGGCGCAGATTGTCGGAAAACAGCAAGAAGAAGTGATAGATCTGTTGAAGATGTATATTCGCGAAGCAGATACGATTACAGGATATCTGCAAAAATAAAAAGGCGAAAGCCAAAAGGATGCCTGTGCGGAAGCGCGGCAGAACAGGAGGACAAACATGAAAGTAATTCTTCTCGAAGATGTCTCTGGAAAAGGGAAAACGGGAGATGTCGTGAATGTAGCAGATGGCTACGCACGGAATATGCTCTTCCCGAAAGGGTTTGCAATGCCTGCTACGGAGGCAAACATAAAAATTATAGAGCATCGTAAGGCAAAGATCGCAGAAATCAAAGCGGATAACCTTCTGCAAGCGCAAGAAATTGCCGCGAAGTTGGAAAATCTTACCGTAACCATCTCCGAAAAAGTGGGCGATGCCGGAAAATTGTTCGGATCCGTAACGACTCAGAATATTGCAGAGGCGGTTCATCAGGAGCACGATATCTTTGTGGACAAGAAAAAAATTCAACTAAAGACACCCATTAAAGAAATTGGTGAATACGAAGTTGATGTGAAAATTTATGCCGATGTAAGCACTGTATTACGCGTGATCGTTCAAGCGACTGCCTCATAAAAAATGGAAGGTCGAGTTCCCCCATACAGCGAAGAGGCGGAACGATCCGTGCTCGGCGCCGCGCTACAAAGCAAACAAGCGCTCTATGACATTATGGAATCTCTCCAAAAAGAAGATTTTTACCATGGTGCAAATGGTGAAATTTTTGATGCAATGAGTAAGCTCTATCGGAGAGGGGAAGAAGCGGATATTCTAACGGTTGCGGAAATCCTGAAAAAGAACAAAAGACTTGAGGCATCCGGTGGAGAAGGCTATCTGGGAGAGCTTGTGAACAGCGTCCCTTCACCCTCAAGTGCGGCACAATATGCAAAGATCGTTACAGAAAAGGCCATCTTGCGCAGACTGATTGAAGAGTCCGGAGAAATCATTTCCAAGAGTTACGAAGATCGTGAAGATGCGATAGATGTTCTGGATGATGCAGAAAAACGCATTTTAGACATCGGGCAATCGCGACAATCAAAAGACTTCATACCTATTGCTACGGCACTTGAAAAAACGCTGAAGAAGATGGAAGAAATGAAAGATGCCCCTTCCGGAATAACGGGATTGGCGACAGGTTTTGCCGATCTTGACAAAAAAACTTCCGGATTGCAGAATTCAG
>JAITTH010000052.1 GCA_031287295.1 Eubacteriales Family XIII. Incertae Sedis bacterium | reverse complement strand
AGACCTGGTTACCGAGCTGAAGGAAATCACACATTATTACCACGCCGGAATCCCCGCGCGCAAGGGCATCGAGGATTAAGTTAAAGGGGATTGCGCAAACCCGGTTCGAGCAATCCCCTTTAGCTTAGCCATCGCGGTAGCCTCATGTAACTTTGCTACCGTTGCAGCAGGCTTTTCCCCGTCATTTCCGTCGGTTTTTGGATTTCCATCATGTCGAGCATCGTAGGAACGACGTCCGACAACGCGCCTCCGCTTTGTAATGAAAGGGAATCGTCTCCTTCGCGTACGAGGATGAGCGGTACAGGATTCAGAGAATGTGCCGTAATCGGTTGTCCGTCCGGGGTGAGCATGGCATCGGAGTTTCCGTGATCTGCCGTGATGAGAAGTTGTCCTCCACGTGCCAGAATCGCTTTTGCAATTTTCCCCACGCAGGCATCCACAACTTCCGCGGCTTCCACGGCAGCAGAAAAAATGCCGGTGTGTCCCACCATATCCATATTGGCAAAATTTAAGATAATGACATCGTATTTTCCCGCTTCGATCTGCTCAAGGACGGCATCGCAAACTTTTGGTGCACTCATTTCGGGCTGCAAGTCGTATGTGGCAACTTTGGGTGAAGGGATGAGAATTCGGTCTTCTCCGGGATTCGGTTCTTCCACGCCTCCGTTAAAGAAGAACGTTACGTGTGCGTATTTTTCTGTTTCAGCGATCCGAAGTTGCGTGAGTCCGAGAGCGGAAAGATAAGCCCCGAACGTGTTCTTGATTTCTTCCGGAGGATAAGCAACAAGCACATTCGGCATCGTTGCATCGTATTCCGTCATGGTCACAAATGTAAGATTGCGCGGTGTTTTTTCACGTTGGAATCCATCGAAAGCAGGATCGCAGAAGGCGCGCGTCAATTCCCGTGCTCTGTCGGGGCGGAAATTGAAGAAGATAATAGCGTCGCCATCCTGGATTGCCGCGCTACGTTCACAATGTTGGAGCGGTGTTTGCATCGTTGAACTATGCGCGCAAGAATTCGACTTGACACATGTGGGTAGAACAAATTCGTCGTTCTCACCACGATCGTAGGCATTCTGTATGGCATCGGTGGCGGAATCTGCAACAAAACCGTTTCTGAGCGTTAGCGCATCGTACGCTTTCTGCACACGATCCCAGCGTTTGTCGCGGTCCATCGCGTAATATCTGCCTGCAACGGTAGCAACCATGCCAACGCCAATCTCCTCAATGGCATCTTCCAACGCTTTCATGAATTGATCCGCACTGCGCGGTGGCGTATCTCGACCGTCTAAAAATGCGTGAATATAGACATCATGTAAGTTATGTTTTTTTGCCATTTTAAGAAGGGCAATCAAATGATCTTGATGGCTGTGCACACCGCCCGGACCAAGGAGACCCATCAAGTGCAGTCCATGATTCTTTTTTGCATGGACCATTGCTTGAAGCAGGATTCGATTTTCGAAAAAGGCACCGTTTTCAATTGCCTTTGAGATGCCGGTGAGTTCCTGATCGACGAGGCGACCGGCACCGATGTTGAGATGTCCGACTTCGGAATTCCCCATCTGTCCCTCCGGAAGTCCGACCGAAAGACCGCTTGCCTGGAGCGTTGTAAAAGGGTGCGTGCTCTTTAATGCGTCAAGATTTGGCGTATTCGCTGCCTTTACCGCATTTCCATAGGTGCTTTCGTTCTCGCCGCATCCGTCCATAATGACGAGCATCGTGGGGCGATATTGTAAGATCGGTTTGAGACCGTTAACATTGAATTTTTCCGGCATAATTTCCTCCGTTTTCTTTCATTGTAACATCTTTTGGAATAAGATAATATTGTTCCGTCGATTCAAGGTTGGACTGAATTGGCGAAACAGAACAGCAGCATGCAAGGCGCAAAACGCAGCAATACTGGTGGTGTTGCGAGGCTTTTCAACGAGCAGGATGTCGTGCTGATCGACAGGATGTCCAATATTGAATCGGTGGAGAAAGTGTGAAAGAATTTCACACTTCAGCCATGTGCGATTTCGACCATAGGACGAAATAATCGTACGGCAGTAGATCGTGTTTTGCTCCATCCATGTTTGAGTAGAATGGTGGCGCAACAAAAGAACTTTCGTGAGGTATTTGTGCTGCTGAGAATCAGCAGAATGGAGCAAACATGATGAAATGGACAGAGGCGCAAACGCAGGCGATTGAACAAAGGAACAGCAATATTCTTGTATCTGCCGCCGCTGGCTCAGGAAAAACGGCGGTGCTCGCGGAACGCATCAAGCGATTGATTCTCGGCGACGGAACAGTGCCGCCGACTCCGGTAAATCGTTTGTTGGTTGTTACCTTTACAGAGGCGGCTGCCGGGGAAATGCGCCAAAAAATCATTGCAGCGCTTGAAAAAGAGATGGAGCAGGGGGATCAAAACACCGAATCGGCAGAATATCTCAGAAAGCAGCTGCGAGGCATCCAAACCGCGAACATCAGCACATTTCATGCCTTTGCCCTTACGATTCTTCGCCGATACTTTTATTTGATTGAACTCGATCCTTCCTTTTCCGTTTGTGATGAATTTCGACGGAAGTTGCTCCTATCGGATGCGTTGGATCTGCTAATCGAGGAATCTTTTGAGTCAGAGGATCCGGAGTTTCTTGAATTTCTATACGGATATGCCGATCCGCGAAACGAAAATAATGTGCGAGATATGATCTTGCGTGTTTATGATTTCATCCAAGCGATTCCGAATCGTTTTGAATGGCTTGACCAGAGCGTTTCTTCCTTGGACGGGGATGCGCGAGCTTTCACAGCGTCACCACGCCATGCAGTTTTACGAAAAAGCATTGTGCAAGAACTGGAATCTTGTTTCATCGGGCTGCACAACTTAATGCTGCTTTTAGACAACAACGGTGTTGCGGGGCTTGCAGAGAAAACACGTATGGATATCGAAAATTTGCAAATGATTGCAAAAAGGTTTGAGGACCAAGGATTCGACCGTTGTCGCGAGGTAATTCAGAGTTTTACCTTCCAGCGTTTTACAACAAAAAAGGAAGAAAAACCCTATTATGAGGACATTCGTGATTATGCGACGGGCATGCGCGATGCGGTGAAAAGCCGAATCAAGAAGCTACAGACGGAAATCTTTTCCGATTCGCTTGGGACACACATCAAGACCATACGGCAAACGGCAATACCTGCCAATCTGTTGCGCAAGTTGATTCATCGATTTCACGAAATATTTCACGAAAAGAAGCGCTCCGCAGGTGTTATTGACTTTAACGATATTGAGCACTATTCCCTGGAAATATTGAAAAATGAACAGGTTCAGGCGGAGTATCGTGAGAAATTCGAGTATGTTTTTATTGATGAATATCAAGATACAAACTCGGTACAGGAAAGGTTCATTCAAGCTGTTTCACGTGACAATAACTTATTTATGGTCGGCGACGTAAAACAGAGCATTTATCGCTTTCGGCAAGCTGAACCGGACATTTTTATTCGCAAATACAATGAGATTTTTCAAGATAATGGGGATGTTCAAAACCGAAAGATAGATCTCAATCACAATTTTCGCAGCAAACCCTCGTTGCTTACCGATATGAATCATATTTTTTCCAAACTCATGCGAGGAGAGCTGTCGGGAATTGTTTACGATAAAAAAGCGGCGCTTTATCCGGGGTTGGATTACGATTCTTTGGGTTATGACAGTCGTCTCAACTATCCCGTGGAACTCGCGCTTGTCGATATGACCGCGGATGAAGAAGAATGGATGGAAGATGAGGTTTTCGATCTTAAGAAAACGGAACTGGAGGCTTATGCTGCCGCACAGCTGATTCGGGAAACACTTGATGGGGACAAAGGGAGTTTCTTTTTTGATATCAAAGAGGGAAAAACACGAAGATTTCAGCGTCGCGATATTGTCATTTTGCTGAAGGAAGCAAGAAAGTCCGGACAAATCTATTACGAAGCCTTACAGCGGTTCGGCATTGAGGCGTTCGTGGAATCCGGGGAAGGATTCTTCGATCGAATTGAGATAGAAACGTTTCTAAATCTCTTACGATTGATTGATAATTTCCGTCAAGATATTCCACTTGTCAGCAGTCTGTATTCTCCGGTGTTCGGTTTTTCACTTGACGAGCTCGTTCGCATCCGTATGAAAAAAAAAGAAGGACCATTTTATGATGCGTTTTTATCGTATGTTGATTCGGATGAAACGGTATACGAATTGCGAAAAAAATGTGCACACGTCTTGACCTGCATTGCGCATTGGCAACGTGAGGAAATGACGGCGATGCTTTCGGAATTTCTATGGGACCTCATGAAAAAAACCGGTTATTACGATTACATGGGAGCGCTTGTCGGCGGTGCCCAAAGGCTTGCGAATCTTCGTGCGCTGGTAGACAAAGCGACGGAATATCAGGCATCCGGCGTTCGTGGACTTTCTTCTTTTATTGATTTTATAGATGCGATTAAGTCGGAGCGAATTCCCATCGGGCAGGTGAAAATGCTTTCCGAAGGGGAGGATGTCGTTCGCATCATGACAATTCACAAGAGCAAAGGTCTGGAATTTCCGATGGTGCTTGTTGGTCAGCTGAGCAAGAAATTAGATGTGAATGCCTCTCGTGAAGGTCGTGTTTCGCTTCACAAAGACATTGGTATTGCGTTGCAATGGGAGAATTATGAGAGGCACAGCTATAAAAAAACGCTGTTGCAACGATTGGTAAAAATGTGCGAGAAACGTGAAGAGCGTGCAGAGGCAATTCGTGTTTTGTATGTTGCGATGACGCGAGCACAAGATCGCCTTATTCTGCTTGCGACGGATAAGAAGCTTCGGGAGAAAGCCACGCAATATCTTGATCGTACAACCGCAAGTGAACCGGATGTGTTGGTTGCACCTTCGTATTTGGATATGATTTTATCGGTTCTTTCCGAAACCAACATTCAAACGAGACAGATCCTTCGCTCAGACCTTTCGGCGGCATTCAAAAAAACAGCGGAACGTACAGGTGTTGTTGAAAAAATGTTGGAGCAATTGGATACGAGTCTTGATGGGAAATTCGATGCGGAAATTCGCAGGAGATTGGATTTCGTATACCCATATACCGGAAAGCATACGCTAAAACCGAAATACAGTGTGACAGAAATCACGAAATCAAAGAAGGCAGATACGCCGGGCGGGGACCGTCAATCACAAATGCCTACTTATTTTATGTCAGGCTCCGAAGAAGAGCTCTTGGTGAATGCCGGGTTATCTCCGATCACCGTGCCGGATCCTGCTGCACTTGGATCGGCACTGCATAAAGCATTTGAGAAGTTGGATTATCCGGAGGCTTATGCGCATCGGGAAGATGTTTCTTATTTCGAACAGTTCTTGGACAAGCTGGTTCAGCAAGCGTTCTTTTCAAAGTCCGACAGGCAAGAATTAGATACTCGCGTGCTGCAAGCCTATGCACAAAGTGATTTATTTGCCCGCGCAACGAGAGCGGCACAGGCAGGCAACCTCTATCGAGAAACGCCTTTCAATTATCGCATGGAATATTTGGGGGAAGAGACCATTGTGCAGGGTGTCATAGATTGTTGGTTCCGAGAAGAGGCATATATTGTTGTGATCGATTTTAAGTCCGGAAGGTTTTTTCCGGGGAAGGTCGGTGAAGAGGAGCGCATCATCGAACGGTACGGCAAACAGATTTCCTTATACTGTAAGGCATTGGAAGAAATTGAAAAAATGCCCGTTGCAGAGGCCTATTTGTATCTAACGAAAACGGCTCATGCACTGGAAATTCGAGAGAAAATAATTCAGGGAAATGATTGATTTTTCTGACTTTTCCGTGTTTTCGCTTGCCAATGATTTTGAATTGATATTTTCTTGACATACTTTGTCAGGGCGTGCCATAATGAATGCGTTCAGAAATCTTTTTGTCATTTCGCCATTGGAATGCAATTGGGTTTTATAGAAATAAAAGGAATAAGTGGAGGTAAAAACAGATGGGCTATATCGACAAGATTATTGCAGATGTTGAGAAGAAAAATGCGGATCAGCCGGAATTCCTTCAAGCAGCGAAAGAGGTACTTGAGTCCCTTCGTGTTGTTGTTGACAGCGACAAGAGATACGAAGATGCAGGGTTGTTAGAGAGAATCGTAGAGCCGGAAAGAATCATTCAGTTCCGTGTTCCGTGGGTAGACGACAGCGGAAAAGTACAGGTAAACAGAGGTTATCGCGTTCAGTTCAACTCGGCGATCGGTCCCTACAAAGGTGGTCTTCGCTTTCATCCTTCCGTAAATTTGAGCATCATCAAATTCCTCGGATTTGAGCAGATTTTCAAGAATTCCCTCACAGGTCTCCCGATCGGTGGTGGCAAGGGCGGTTCCGACTTCGATCCCAAAGGAAAGAGTGAAAACGAAGTAATGCGTTTCTGCCAGTCTTTCATGACAGAGCTTGTTAAGTACATTGGTGCGGACACAGACGTTCCTGCCGGAGACATCGGTGTTGGCGGACGCGAAATTGGTTATATGTTTGGTCAGTACAAGCGCCTTAAGAACGAATTTGTTGGCGTTCTTACAGGAAAAGGTCTGCCTTGGGGCGGAAGCCTTACACGTACGGAAGCAACCGGCTACGGTCTCGTTTACATGGTAAATGAATATCTGAAGTCGATTGGCGATTCCTTCGCGGGCAAGAAAGTTGCAATCTCCGGTTCCGGAAACGTTGCAATCTTCGCAACTCAGAAAGTACAGCAGCTTGGCGGAACAGTGGTTACACTGACAGACTCCACAGGCTACATCTATCATGAAGCAGGTATCGATCTTGATACAATCAAAGAAATCAAGCTTGTCAAGAGAGGCCGCCTGAGCGAGTACACAGCTACACATAGCGATGCAGTCTACAAAGAAACCGGAAACGGTAGCGTATGGGATACGAAAGTGGACGTCGCGCTTCCTTGTGCAACGCAGAACGAGCTCGACCTCAACAACGCAAAGACACTTGTTGCAAACGGCGTAAAAATCGTTGGCGAAGGTGCGAACATGCCTTCCACGATGGATGCGGCAGATTACTTCATTGATAACAATGTTGTCTTCTTCCCGGGCAAAGCTTCCAATGCCGGTGGCGTAGGCGTATCCGCGCTCGAAATGTCTCAGAACAGCATGCGCTATTCTTGGACGTTCGAAGAAGTTGATGCAAAACTGCAGCAGATGATGGCAAACATTTTCTGGAATGCAGATGCAGCTGCAAAAGAGTATGGAAAAGACGGAAACTTCATCGCTGGCGCGAACATTGCCGGATTCAAGAAGGTTGCGCAGGCCATGCTCGATCAAGGTATTGTCTAGTTTAAATCACACACGGTTATTGAATCGGCTAATTATTAGGAAAGAAATATACCCCGGACTCAGAGAGTTCGGGGCATACTTCTTTTTGTGGCTATAAAAGCGGACACCCGGTAACAAAAACGCCACGAGGGGAAAGCATTTCTTTGAGAAACTTAAGATCGTCTTGTGCCTCTTTGATTCGTTTTGGCAGGTAGTATGCCGCAATGGTTGGCCCTGTGCCAACCATCAGAATCGCATCGGGTTTCACGGTCTCGTCAACCAATTTCACCATACTGTCGAGCAAGGGATATTTTTGTATGGCAGCAGGTTGAAGTGAATTCCGCAAATTATCTGTAAAAGATTTCCCATACCGTTTCGCAACGCCAAAAGATCTTGCCATGATGGATCCCATCAGGCCCCCAAATTGTACAGACATTGCTGCATGCAGTTTTTCCTCGGAACTTGAAACCGGCACAATCGCACTATCCAACAATTCTTTGAGAACTTCCATATCAGACATTTTTCCATAATAGTCGCCATTTTGGAATTCTTCATAAATGGCAGTCGGCGTATACTTTCCTGGTGTGACGCAAAGAATCGCGTATCCGCCGGGAGGTGCAAGTCGTGTTAAACTCACGTCGTCTGTCAAGAAGGTACAAGCTGCGATTTCATGCTTGGCAAAATGTTCCATGTCGTTTGCAAACGCATTTGCAGCAAGAAAAAACGGGATGTTAGAATCGAGCTTTGCGCCGATATCGAGCAGATTTTCAAGCGAAATATCTGCTGCTTCGTACAAAAGTGACATGAGCAGCATCACTGCAGCAGCGTTGGAGGCAGTGTCTGAGAGACAGGCAGCCGAAGGAAATTTCTTCTCAACGTGAATCTCAAGTGCTGTGTCTGCCGGTAAAGGAATCATCTCAACGATGGATTTTGCCGCAGTGAAGATGAGTGCAGAAGCTTCTTTTGATAGTTCTTCACAACCGGAGTTTGTCAGCGATAGGAAAGGCTCTCCTTCTTGTTTTTCAACATCTTGAACACGCACTTCATCGTAAATACCAACGAGTTGTGAAACTGCCTCCATCTGTAATGTTCCGTTTGGTAACGAGCCGAGAACATTGCGCGAAAGATCTATTTTTGCATAGGCTCTGCAACTTATTTTGGGCATGGTTTGACTTCCTTTCGCTTAAATAAGGGACTGCTCGCGCAATCCCTTATTCTCCTGCTACGAAACGGTTGCTACACTCACAAAGCTTTTCTGTAAAGCATCTCCAAATCCTTTTGCGTGGATTTGCGAGGATTCAACGGAATGTTGCCACTCTTCATCGCGTCTGCTGCCATCTGAGGAATTTTATCCTCGGTCACGCCGACTTCACTCAAAGTCTTTGGAATTCCAAGCGCATCATTCATCTCGATAATCTCATCGACCAACATTTGCGGAACAAAGCTCTTGTACTTTTTCCCCGGGAGTTTTACATAGTTGTAAATCTTCTCGTAGCGTCCATTGTCGGCAAGCGCGTTGTACTCCAGAATGGTCGGGAGCAGTATCGCGTTTGCAACGCCGTGCGGAACATTAAAGAATCCGCCAAGTGGGTGTGCCATGGCATGAATGTTCCCGAGTCTTGCCCAACCGAAAGCAATTCCTGCGAACATAGACCCTGCAAGCATGGCAGAGGCTGCTTCGATGTTGCCACGATTTGCAGTGAATTGACGAAGATTTGCACCGATTAAGGACATGGCTTTCTCGCCCATTGCATCGGAGAAGGGTGATGCCCATGCCGAAAGATAAGATTCAATGGCATGAATGAGCGCGTCAACACCGGTGGATGCGGCGAGCGAAGGTGGTAGAGATGTAATGAGGTTTGGATCGAGCAGGGCAAACGCCGGTGTAATCTCATAACTGAACACCGTAAGTTTGTAGTTGCGGCTTCGGTCTGTGATGACTGCCATTGGCGTTGTTTCGCTTCCGGTTCCTGCTGTTGTCGGAATCGCAATGATGGGAATGATTTTGTCCGGAACCTTATGGGCTCCTTCATATTCCGTAATGCTACCACCGAATTTTGTGATAACACCCACAGCCTTTGCGACATCCATTGGACTCCCACCACCGAGCGCGATGATGCTTGTTGCACCACTGCTGCGATAGGTATCTGCGGCGGCGTTCACGGTCTCAACAGAAGGGTTCGCTTCAACATCAAGGAATTCGACAACTTCAAGTCCGCCCGCTGTAATGATATCGCTTACCTGTTTCACAACGCCGAGAGATTCCAGTCCTCTGTCGGAAACGAGCAGAACCTTCTTGCTATCACTTTTGTTCATCAACTCCGGGAGTCTGGAAAGACTTCCGACGCCAAAAATGATTTCCTGTGGTACGATAAAATTGAAATCTTGGATCATTTTATTCTCCTTCTATCCTCCTTGTTTTTCAGCCGTTATGCGTCTAGATTCTTATTCTCTGCTGCTTCTGCCGCATCGTTGATCGCTTTTCTTTCGGCTGCTGCGTCGGCTGCGTCGCCTGCTGCAAGCATTTTTTCGAAGTCGCTGAGGCGTGCTGCCTGAGCTGCTTCAGCTTCTTCTTTCATTTTTTTGGATCTGGACTGAACTACGATTGCGCACAGGATTCCTGCCGCTAATCCGTAGGTGGGTCCCGCAATGGCAAGCACGCATCCGACGGTTCCCGCAACGCCGCATTCCTGTGTCCCTTTTACCATGGCAAAGGCGACATAGAAACAACCAAATCCCTGAATGAAGAGCGTTATCGACATCGACAGCGGGAGGATGGGCGTTATGATGGCCGTAAGTGGTACAATAAAGCAACAGACAACCTTCACAAAATTGAAGGTAATTACGCCACCCCAAATGGAATACATATACCGTTTTCCGGTTTTGTACCTTTCTGCAATGGTAATCATCATAGCCGTCCACAAAGGTCCTGATGTTACAACCGTCGGGAAGAAGAGACTCTGCAGTACGTTACGGAATCCGCACATTACGTTTGTACGGTTCGCGTTTACGGCAATGATTTCATCTCTGCGATACCGCCGTGTATCCATCAGGAATTCGGTTGCGGCAACGATGTCTCCAAAAGCAATGATATAGGCGACCAATGCCATTGGAATTGCACTCAATAAAATGGAGGCTTTGGGGAAACCAATGCCAATGAGCGAAAAGTTCTCCCATACCCATGGCAGACCGTCCTCCTGTCCGTGATACGGTGCGAAGGGGTTGAAGAAGAGCCCTTGCTCCGGCTTAATGTCCGGTGAGGCAAGATCTTTTGTGATAATGCCAACGATAAAAGCAATAACCAGCCCCGGAACAAATCCAAGGGTCGATAGGAATTGGAATATTTTATTACCTCTGTCGCGGAGGTCAATAAACGTAAATCCGAACAACATCCATAAGGAAACAATTACACCAACGGTAAAAACGATT
>JAITTH010000003.1 GCA_031287295.1 Eubacteriales Family XIII. Incertae Sedis bacterium | reverse complement strand
TGTACCCGTAAAGAAATATACCCTATTTTTCATTTTGCCCGCCATCCCTCGCTAAATCTTTCGCTCTGACATCCGGGTGGTGGTAACGCTCACGCGGTTCGGTCTTGCCGCGGTAATTGACCGCTCTTTGCGGACACCATTGCAGACACGCCATACACCGTTCGCAATGACCGCCAAACACGGGCGTTCGTTCTTTGATTTCAATATTGCGTACAGGGCAAATCTTGGCGCACAATCCACAAGCGGAACAGTTATCGCTGACATCATACTTCAGCGCGGTTTTACGGACGCCGCGCTTGAAACGCCAAGCGGGCAGCGACATAAGCGGATTCATCTTACCGCAGGGAAGGTTCTCTTTATCGCGGATTGCCGCGCCGATTACCGCTAATTTTTTGACGGCGGCGGTGTTTACGTCGTCCGCATTTTCCGGTTTGTCGTATAGAAAAATATAGTTTGAACCCATCTGTAAAACCGTCCCATAATCCAAGCCGCGTCCCTTCGCTTTTAACAGCGCGTTCAGCTCTTTCAGCCCGTTCCACTCGCCCCCGCCGTAGGTCGCGACGGCAAAGAGATAGGCGACTTCCGGGATTTTGAGTGATTGCACAAACTCTTTTACAATCAGCGGGACGCCGCCAAAATAGATGGGATAGACGAACCCGATACGTTCATAGCCGGATAAATCCATACCGAAGCTATCGGATACTCCCGCAAGCTTTGTGTCACCAAGCGCCGCTGCAATTTCCCGCGCGGCTTTCAGACTGTTGCCTGTGCCTGTAAAGTAAAAGATGATGTTCATCGTGTTCCCTCCTGTTTTTTGTGGAAAAATGCCCGAATCATTTTCATATGCAAAGCCAAATGCGTGATTGTCAATATCAGCAGCGCGTATGCCGATAAGGTGTGAACGGTATAAAAGACCTCGTGATAGGGTATGTTCAGAAAGCTGAATATACTAACTGACAACAATATCCCGCTGACTGCCGTTCCTATCAACGAACAAAGTAAAAGAAAATTGATGACCAACCGCACTTTTTTCCGTCCAATGTTTCTTAACTGGTCGCGTTGGTGCCACAAATGGACAACTGCCAGCAGCACAAAGCCAACACCCAAGGCTTCGTGTACAATAACGCCCGTCATCAGCTTCACCATCAGCATCAAAAGCACAAGCAGCATGGCGTAATCAAGTACAATCCGATTTTCTGTTTTCATTTACAAGAACCGCCGCAATCGTGACACCGATTATTTTTTTTCTTCAAAGCGACCCCTCCCATATGTTTTCAAGCGTAACGCCTCGCAGAGAATCTTTCATTGCGTCGGCGGCATTGCCAATAGAAACCTCAACCCGTCTTTTCAAATCACCCACCTTTGTTTGGTCACAGTTAATTCCCATGTGCATTTTGAAAAGCGGGGCGTCTTGCTCTACAGCCAAAAAGACATCAAGCAATGTAATCTGCGGAATTGGCTTTGCAAGCATACTGCCGCCACCAACGCCCTCCTTTGTAATTGTAATTCCTGCTGAACTTAGACTTTTTAGCGTTTTTACAGCTGATGCAAAGGGGATTCCCGCATATTTGGCGAGTAGCTTAGTAGGCGTAATAGCATCGCCTGTGTTTGTTTGCATAGCGTGCAGAGTTAGCAATAGTGTAATGCCTTGTGTGAAAGAAGTTGAATAACCCATTGTGGTTGCCACCTTTCTATATAAACTAATTATATTATATAATTAGTTTAATTATTTATCAAGGTGCAATATATAAACTGTCCGCAAAGAATGTCCTACCTCTGTAGCCCACAGAAATAATGACATCGAGATTGTAGAGTTTCACCTTATGCTTTTGTGTCTTACCGGGAATAGCTCCGTGTTGTGTGGTTGACAAGGATTCCTTGTCAACCACTTTTTTCTCGAGTTCTCCTTCCTTAAAAATATTGTTAACATGAAGGCTGACATTCTGCTGGGACGTTTGAAACAACTGAACCATCTGCGCTTGCGTAAGCCATACCGTATCATCACTCAGTATCACCTCAAGGTGTACTGCCTTGTCCGGCTGGTATAAGACTATTTCATTCATTTTGTTCATTGACAATACTCCGAAGCTCTTTCGATATCATTGCGAACTCTTGTTCAAAAATCATATCCCTTACATGTCCATTATGAGCGTTTATAAGTGAATTTTTACACGTTTTTTGCACTTATTTTGAATCGAATTACACATTTTTGAAAATGAGCACCCTTAAAACTTTTATCAAAAATGTGGCAAATTTAGGCTTTACAGGGCACTAGGATGTTTTCCCATGCGTGCGTTCTGAGATGGCGATTTGGCGAAAAATGCCTGCATATCCGGGGGCACCATGTCCAAGGCGCACCGCCAAATCCCGAACGGCGTCCTGTGCCCGTTGAAGATGACGCATCGCAGCGAATTCTGCAAGAATGGGACGAAGCATCCTGCGCACCGGGTCGTTTTCCTCTGCATATTGGGTTTTTGCAAAGTTACCGTAGACAAACATCGCACCCCCTTCCGGACCGTTCAGGAAAATCTGCTCCGTGTCTACGAACAGCCGGTCCGGACGCAGCAGATGATCTTGTATGCACATCAATGCCTCCACGGCAGAACGAATCGTTCGATAAATCTGCCGGGTTTCGCTGTAGGGAAAGGCTTTGAACGAAACGAATCCTTTCGTGTCATAGAAGAGTTCTGTTGCACCCTCGCCTTCTCTTACCGTGCAGGGAACCAGTGCCGAACACGCTCCGGATTTCAGAATCTCGCGCTCATGCAATGGAAGGAAAGTGCCACCGGCTGTTTCATCGTTTTTTATCGTTATTTTTATCATTTTATTTTCTCCGCACCGATTCTTTAATCAGTGCTTCCATAATCAACTTCACGGTAGCCTCATGTGACGACCCAAAGGATACCAACCAATAACTTGTTCTTTTGTAGATCGTATGTGAAATAAGGAATTATGCCTCTGCACCTCAACCACCACAAACACCACACGCGCCATAACCGTTTCGCTTCGCCTCATTTTCGGAAAGTTCTATGACATACTTTTCCACCTGGGTACATTTCCCTGTGTGATAGGCCTTACCGCTGGTTGGAAAACAATAGACGAGTGCTCCGTTGCGCAGTTCGTTCGGTTTACAGATTTTACAGGGACTAAATCCATGACGGACACTGGACGTGAGGATAGTTTCTCTGGGTTCATTTGCCACAAAACGACAGGATGACGCATGATACTTTGTCCCTGAACGCGGGAATACCCAAACCATTTTACTCGAATCATTTTTTTCCATTTCATCAAACGACATCGGGCTGCCTTTTAATTCGCTACCGACAAAGGCACGCGTAAGCACCGTCGTACTGCCTGTCTGCATGGGAATCGGCAACATGGGGATGCTGATGTCGTATACATAATCGACGGAAGCACCAATCAGGTTGTCATAGGTACGTCCATTCACCGGATCGACATAAGGAATCCGATACAAGAACGGCGATAATTTTGCCGACTGTATTTCTGAAAAATTTTCATCCATGATGCGGTCTGTGAGATCGGTCTGATACGCAGCTGCACGGATGGGAACCTTGGCCTCTGCCGCCAACAACCGCGTCTCGTCTACAAGCGCATTGCCGATGTTTTCTTCCACTGCTGTCATGCGAATCAGGGACGCCAAGGCAAATACCGCCAACAGGAAAATCGGCAGGACAATTGCCGCCTCCACAGCGAGGGAGCCTCGTCGATCAATAAGTTTGCGTATAAGTATAGACATGATGCCCGTCCTCTGCTGTAAAGCGAAAGCCTGTATAATACGATCTGAGCCAAAAGGATTCATCATACGTTCCTTTTAGATTGATCTGGATGAGATCTTGGATGCGGGCAAGTTTGGTCTCGCGATTTTCAAGAAACAGCAGGATGCGCAGATGCTCCTTATAGGTTAGCCCGCCCGTATCTTTCGGTTCTGCATAGCCGGAGAAGGAAACGCTATCGAGAATGCCCTGCAAATCACTCGTCGCCCATTGATCGGCGGTTTTGTAAATGGCAACACGCTTTCCATTTGTGAGCAGGTCGATGTCATTTCCTGTTTCCGCCGTTACCCAGGCTTCTATGATGATCGCCTCTACACTCACAGGAGGTACTTCCAATGCAAGGGCAATCGGCATTGCGATCATTCGCACCTTCTCCATTTTCTTGGAATCCTGAAGGATGGCAATGTGATTCATGATGGTTCGAAATGCTGTAAGTTTAAAGACAATACCCTTCATGTTTTCGACATCTGAGCTCTTGCCCTGTAAAATGTACTCGATTTCGTTGTTGAAAAAATGGGTATCGTTTTTCTTCCCGTCGTTATAGTATTCGAACACGCTCAAAATGTACTCATCGGTAAGAACCGTGGCAGAGGCACGATTGGCGAGATCTGAAGCCGAGGGAATGTTCAACTCGGTAAGATCCGGGAACGTGAAGGATGGCAGTGAAGCGGAAGGAAGGCTCTTTTTCACGCCATCGTTGCGCAACGTCCGAAAGGTCATATCCTCTGGATTTGCATCGCCCTGTTCGCCGTCCTTTGCTCCGGAATCCTCTGAAAATCGGTCTTTCATCCACGCACTGACGGCAGCCTTCTTTATTTGCGCTTCGAATTCGTCCGCATCCAAAAGCGAAAACTCTTTCAAACTCACCTGAACCGTTCCGGTTTCTCCATCGATAAGGCGCAACCTCTTTTCAAGTGGTGTGAACAAAAGGTAACGCCCCTTCTCCTTCTTTAGCGTCGCATTTGCGTAGAAGGCAATATCATTTTCGATGCGTTCTTCGTCTCCGTGGAATGCCAACAACCCATATTCTTCCAAAAGGCGTGTGTCGTATTCGGAAAGGATTGCCCTCCCCGCAATTTCAAAAGCCGCATCGGCAGTGCTCTTTTCAGCGACGGCTCTTGCTGCAGCAAAGAGCACGCTTGCAATAAGCAATATCGAAGCAAATGCCACCACGAGAAAGACCGTGACATTCCCGGTTTTATTTTGAATGAGACGTTTTATCATTTGCCGGAAACTCCTGCGGCAACGCCATCCGCAACTCGAATCAGCAGCTCCTCATCGATGAGATACCATCTACCTGTAAATCTTCTTTTGCGGACAGCGCGCGTAAGCCTTCCCCCTTCGTATTGCTGTGATGTACTCGCGGAAACATATTTGGCACCGTAATGGGATTCTTCCGCGAACGTGAAAGGTAAGGATTCTGCAGCAGCACGGTAACGATCGATGAAATCACTGTCGGATATTTGCTTCTGTACGTTTTCGTTTTCTTGCATGACTTCTTCTCGTACGGAAAGATGCAGTTTTGCCTGCACCGCAGTCTGACGATATAGGTGAATCATCATAACCACCGCGAAGATGACACACAGAATAACGATGGGAAAATATAAAGAAGATTCCACCATCGCCGTGCCACGACAGGACGACAAAACTGACATTTTTCGTTTGACCTGTTCGATTGTGGATTGTTGTTTCATTGTTTTTCCTTTTCTGTATAATTTTTCCATCATGGGGTCTAAGAATGCGACGCTGCTTCCTTCTGCCGCGCCGCAGTTTATTATGCTTAAGGTAGAGCGATTAGCTTACTTACTTTGTCACAGGAGGCTACTCGGTGTTGCCATAGACGGCATCGGGGCTGCTTGACTTGCTCTTACGGCCATTGATCATAATTTCCGCTGTGTTCATGCCCTTACCCGTGCTTGCTGTGACTTCGACTTCAAATGTGACCGTGCGGCTTTCACCTGCCGGCACCGTATCCCAAACCCATGTGAGCTTACCGTCCAGGGAGACCGTATTGATGAATGCGCCACCGTCACCATTGACGACCTGCTTGAACGCCGTTCCGGAGGGAATCGTGTCTGAGAACATCATCGTCGCGTCTGCATTCGTATCATTCGTTGCTGTTACCGTGTAGGTGATGATGTCGCCCACCCGCGTTTTGCCGTTTGCGGACAAGGTTCTCTTGTTGATGATCTCGTCTTCAGTCGTGTTTGTCTTGCTCCTATTGTCATTGACACCGATCTCGGCCGTATTTGTAACGTTGCCGTTCGTTGCCGTGACTTCTACCTGGAATTTGATCATGCGACTTTCGCCTGCCGGTACCGCAGTCCATGTCCAAGAGAGTTTACCTGAGGCGAGTGCAATCAGATCGAACTTGCCGTTGCCATCATAGACGACTTGGTTGAACTTCGTTCCGGAGGGAATCGTGTCCTCAATCGTCAGGTTCGCCGGCGCATTCGTGTCGTTCGTTGCCTTTACCGTATACATGATGGTATCACCCGGCTTCGTCTTACCATTTGCAGACGACACATTCGTATTGTCGATCTCGTCTTCGGTCGTGTTTGTCTTACTCGTTTTGCCATTGACATCGATTTCAGCTGTGTTGGTGATTTTACCGTTTTCCGCTGTGACTTCGACTTCAAATGTGACTGTGCGACTTGCCCCCGCCGGTACATTCGTCCATGTCCAAGAGAGTCCGACATTGACCATCGCAACCATGATGAAGTTGAAAGTACCGCCATCCTTGTCTATGATTTGCTTAAACTTTGTGCCGGAGGGGATCATGTCCTCAATCTCTAACGTCGCCGGTGCATTCGTATCATTCGTCGCCGTTATCGTGTAGGTGATGACATCGCCCGTCTGCGTCTTTCCGTTTGCCGACGATGTATTCTTGTTTTCAATCTCGTCTTCGGTCGTATTTGTCTTGATCATTTTGTTATTGACGCCGATTGTTGCTGTGTTCGTAACCTTACCGTTCTCTGCCGTGACTTCAACGTCAAAGATGGCTGTGTGGCTTGTGCCCGCCGGTACCGCATCCCATGTCCATGTCAGCTTCCCTTCTATGGTGTCTACGAGTGCTCCACCGTCACTGTCCACGACCTGCTTGAACTTTGTTCCGGCGGGGATCAGGTCATCGATCCTTAACGTCGCCGGTGCGTTTGTATCATTCGTCGCCGTTACCATGTAGGTGATGGTGTCGCCCATCTGCGTCTTTCCGTTTGCCGACGATGTCTTTTTGTTGTCAATTTTGTCTTCGGTCGTGTTTGTCTTGCTCGTGTTGCCATTCACACCGATGATCGCTGCGCTCGTAATCTTACCACTCGCTGCCGTAACTTCGACCTCAAAGGTGACCGTGTGGCTTATGTCCGCCGGTACCTCATTCCACGTCCAGGTCAATTTTCCGTCTTCCTCTACGGCATCGACCAGTGCGCCACCGTCACTGTCCACGACCTGCTTGAACTTCGTTCCGGCGGGAATCGTGTCCTCAACCGTCAGGCTCGCGCCCGTGGTCTCCGTGTTTGTCGCCCTCACCGTGTAGGTAATGACGTCGCCTGTCTGGGTCTTTCCGTTTGCCAACGATGTCTTCTTATTGTCAATTTTGTCTTCGGTCGTATTTGTCTTGCTTGTATTGCCATTGACACTGATGGTTGCCGTGTTCGTAACTCTGCCATTCTCTTCCGTAACTTCCACCTGGAATTTGATTGTGCGACTTTCACCTGCCGGTACCGAATTCCAAAGCCATGAGAGCCTACCGTCCAGTGAAATCGTATCGACGAGTGCGCCATGGTCACTATCGACAACTTGCTTGAACTTCGTGCCGGCGGGAATCGTATCGGATAGCATCAATGTCGCCGGTACATTCGTCTTATTCTTCGCCGTAACCGTGTACGTAATGACGTCGCCCGTATGCGTATACCCCTTCGCGGAGGAAGAATTCTGGGAGGCGTCTGCAGGCGGCGTATTCATCGTCCCGCCGCTTAAATCATAGGTATCCATAGCAGTACCGGAACCAGACATTGCCCTTGCCGTTTTTGTATCGGCATATGCAGGCGCAGGCGACACCGCAAGACATGACGTAACGACGATTGCGACCATAAGTGTCACGATCATCATTCGCTTTGCTATTCTGTTGCTGCCTTGCAAATGCATATTAACCTCTCTCGGATTTTGGTTTTCTTTTGTATTTGAGTAATCCTTATATATATTACCCAAATTTATCGTTTTAAACATCAAAAATATATATATTTTTTTAATGTTTTTATTGACGGTTGTATTACAGAACTCGTAAATTCAAACCATTTTATCGAAATTCACAAAAATATATTTAAAAATTCGCGGATTTTTTGCCATGTTTTCAGAAGTCCATCGTTTCATGCTGTGCACTTTGAACCGATATCGTTCGGCGCGATATCATCTTGCAACCTTCTTGCGCTACTTGAAATTTCCCGAAGACAGACTTTCGAAGATTTCGTTCACGAACTTCTCAATCTGCGTACGGAAAATCAATCCGATCACGATGGCGATTGCAACGAGAATCGCAACTTGCACGAGTTCCATCCCATCGTTTTGTTTTACCAATGCGGTTATTCTTTCTTTTCGTTTTTTCATTTTTGTTTTGCCTCCTTCTGTGTTAGCAATTGCGTGATAGGTGATTGTTTCTATAT
>JAITTH010000146.1 GCA_031287295.1 Eubacteriales Family XIII. Incertae Sedis bacterium | reverse complement strand
GCGGTCCGGGGGGGGGCAAATTATCCAACTAAAATTCATTGCTTTGTTACCATTACATGGAAATTTCTATCTGTTGTTAAGAAATATATCCTTTTGTAGAATCATTGTCAATAGTAGTTTGAATTGTCACATGAGGCGTAATCAATGTTCTTTTCGTACAAATCTTTATAAGATGGAAACCTCTGACCTCTATTTTTCTTCCCTTAAACATCTCAGTAACGCCGCGTCAGATTTTCCCAGGTTGGGTTCTGATGACATGTTTGGCTCCCGGAGCGTACTCTTAGTACGTGAGGAAGACAAATATGTCGGCAGGTTCCAAGATGGGGAAATCTGACGTGGCGTTATTCCATAAAAACACACATAATAATAGGCGCCCTCTTCGTCTTCGTGTTTACAAATTTGCGCAAATCGTCTCGCACTGCATTGTTGATAATGCTGCGGTCTACGCGCTTGCGTGTCTCAAATTGCTGAAGTCTCTCGGAAGCGATATTCTTCAGCTTCTCCATGATATCTTCATTGTCGCGCACATAGATAAATCCGCGCGTGAGAATTTCCGGACCGGAAACAAGGCGATTTGAATTGGCTTCCAGGGTTGCTGCCACGATAATCATGCCGGATTCGGAAAGCTGCTTCCTATCGCGCAATACCGCACTGGCGATATCGTTTACACCATCGGTCATTTTCAAATTGTCTACGAGCACAGGGTCGGCAGGAACGGTCTTCTTCGAAAGCGAAATCTTTTTCCCGTCTGTCTCCAAAATCTGTCCATTGCGCATGACGAAGATATTTTTTGTGGGAATGCCCAAATCTTCCGCAATCAGTGCATGCGCGTGCATATGCCGATATTCACCATGCACCGGGAGAAAATAGTTCGGCTTTATGAGGCGCAGCATCAATTTTAATTCTTCTTCTCGTGCATGTCCCGAAACATGAATGTCTGCCACGTCCGAGTAAATGACGTCCGCACCCAACTCAAAAAGCTTGTCAATGACTGCTGAAACCATCTTTTCGTTACCCGGGATGGGACTGGATGAAAGAATGATGCGATCTCCTCTTTTGATGTTTACGGCACGATGGTCGTGATTTGCCATGCGAACAAGCGCAGAAAGCGGTTCACCCTGTGAGCCTGTCGTGATGATCACAAGCCTGTGATCCGGAATCGTTTTGATTTCGTTCAGATCGACAAGCGTGTTTTGCGGAATCTTAATGTAGCCCATTTCGACAGAAAGCTTGAGCACTTTCTCCATGCTCCGTCCGGAGAGGGCAACCTTGCGCTTATTCTTCACCGCCGTATCGATGATGGTCTGAATACGATGCACATTTGACGCGAATGTTGCGATGATGATTCGCCCTGTCGCCGAACTGAATGCACTGTCGAGAACAGAACTCAGCTTGCGTTCCGACTGCGTATATCCCGCACGAACAGCATTGGTGCTATCCGAGAGCATCAGATGAACACCTCGGCTGCCAATCTCCGCCAATTTTTGAAAATCGATGGGGTCGCCATCCACCGGTGTATAGTCAATCTTAAAATCTCCCGTATGGAAAATCACACCAATCGGTGTCTTGATGGCGAAACACAGACAATCGGCGATGGAGTGTGTAACGCGAATCGCTTCAATTTCAAACGGTCCGATTTTGATTTTTTGCCCGGCGCCGATGCGTTTTAATTTTCCACGCAGTCCGTGTTCGTTGAGCTTGCTCTGAACCAGTCCGAGGGTGAGCGGCGTTCCGTAAATCGGAACATTCAGCTTCTTCAAAAGGAAAGGAATGCCGCCGATGTGGTCTTCGTGTCCATGGGTGAGCACAATGGCCCGAACGCGATTTGCGTTTTCCTCGATATACGAAAAATCCGGAATGACAACATCTATGCCGAACATTTCGCTATCCGGAAACGACATGCCACAGTCGATAACAATAATGTTGTCGCCAATTTCAAAGGCCGTCATGTTTTTGCCGATCTCGTTCAACCCACCGAGCGGCACAATTTTCAGCTTGTTCGGGTCTGATTTCTCCGGACGTTCTTTCCGGGTATCTCTGCCACGATTTTCCTGTTTGTTCGGATTTTTCGGATGTTCTTTTTCATGGGTTTGCGGAGGTTTTGAACCGTTGGATCTCCGAAGCTGCTTGCCTAGGTTTTGTGCGCTCTCCGCTTTTTTATTTTTACGTTGCTCAGCATCTGTTTTTTGCTCTGCCGATTTCTTCCCGAAACCCGTGGACTTGCGCAAGTCACGAATTTTACCAGTTATTTCTACCAAATTGTTATCCTTTCACTACGATATTGACGAGTTTATTGGGAACCGCAATGATTTTTACGATTTCCTTCTCGGCAATGATCTTTTGAATCTTTTGATCTGCCATCGCGACTTCCGTCAGGGCGGCCTCTGTGAGATCGGTATCAACGATCAATTTCTCGCGTACCTTTCCGTTGATTTGCACGACGATCTCAATGCTCTCCTGCACGAGTGATGCGTCGTTTACAGCAGGCCACGGAGCACCATACAAGGTTTCCGTGTGTCCCAAGCCTTCCCACAACTCTTCACAGATATGCGGGGTAAACGGCGAGAGGACAAGGACAAGACTGTTCATGGCATGTTTCAGCAACCCGACATTGAGATTCTCCTGTCCGTCTTTATATTTATAAAGCGCATTAACCAGTTCCATAATCGAACTGATTGCCGTGTTGAAGTTGAACTTTTCACGGACATCGCTGTGCACTTTCTTAATCGTGCTATTTAAGATGTAAGATAAATTTTTATCTGCATCGGAAACGGCATCATACGAATCCGCGGCACCTTGAATGACAGGAAACATCTCCGCAACAAGTCGCCAAACACGATTCAGGAACCGAAAACTGCCTTCAACACCTTTTTCGGACCATTCCAATTCTTTTTCCGGCGGGGAAGCAAACAGAATAAAGAGTCTTGCCGTATCTGCTCCGAATTTCGAGATGATCTCTTCCGGCGACACAACATTTCCGAGTGATTTTGACATCTTTTTTCCATCTTTTAGCACCATGCCCTGCGTGAGCAGATTGGAAAACGGTTCCTCTGTGGAAACAAGACCGATATCGTGCAGCACCATCGTGAAAAAGCGCGCGTACAGCAGATGCAAAATCGCGTGCTCAACGCCACCGATATATTGATCCACCGCCATCCAATAATCTGCTTTCTCTTTGTCAAACACGCGGTTTTGATTGCGCGGATCGCAGTAACGCAGAAAATACCAAGAAGAATCGAGGAAGGTATCCATCGTATCGACTTCCCGTTTTGCGGGCTTGCCACAAATGGGGCACGTTGTGTTCACAAAGGCCTCGTTCTCGGCAAGCGGAGAGGCACCCGTCCCGGTAAATGCAACATCTTCCGGTAAGCGCACCGGCAGATTTTCCTCTTTTTCAGGAACCCAACCGTGTTCTTCGCAATGAATCATCGGAATCGGCGCACCCCAATAACGCTGGCGACTGATGAGCCAGTCGCGCAGGCGGAAATTGACGGATCTTACACCGATTTTTTCTCGTTCCAGGTGCTCCGTAATCTTGACCATGGCTTCCGTGTTGTTCAGACCGTTAAATTCGCCCGAATGAATCATCGTACCTTCTGCAACAAAAGCCTCTTTTAAATCGTAGAGGTCGATGTCCGGATTGTGCGGATCGACAACAGGTATCACCTCAAGTCCATACTTTCTTGCAAACTCGAAGTCGCGTGTGTCGTGCGCAGGAACCGCCATAATCGCACCGGTTCCGTAATCCATGAGGACATAATTGGCGATGTAGATGGGTACTTTTTTTTCGTTGAGCGGATTGATGCAGTAGCGACCGATAAAGAGCCCTTCTTTTTCAAGGGTCGTTGCGTTTCGATCGATGTCGGAGAGGTATTGCAGTTTCTCAAGGAATTCGTTTACCGGCTTTTCATATTCTGTGCCCTGAACCAGTTCGGAAACATAGGGATGCTCCGGCGCCAGAACCATGTACGTCACGCCATAGAGCGTGTCGGGTCTCGTCGTAAAAATGCGTAGAACTTTGTCGAAATTTTCCACTGCAAAATCTGCCTCGGCACCCGTGCTTTTTCCGATCCAGTTTTTCTGCATCGTACGAACCTTTTGCGGCCATCCGTCGAGCTTGTCTAGGTTTTCCAAAAGGCGGTCGGCATAGTCTGTGATTTTCAGATACCACTGCTCCAAATCACGTTTTCCGACTTGGGTTCCGCATCGTTCACAGCAACCGTCCACGACCTGTTCGTTCGCAAGCACCGTTTCGCAGTCCGGACACCAATTGACAGGATTCTTTTTCTTATAGGCAAGCCCCTTTTTGTGAAATTGAATGAAAATCCACTGCATCCACTTGTAATATTCCGGATGACAGGTTGCCACTTCACGATCCCAATCGTAGGTAAACCCGAGTCGTTGAAGTTGAGAACGCATTTCTTTGATGTTTTGCCTCGTCCAGACATCGGGGCGAATGGCATTTTTGATTGCCGCATTTTCCGCAGGAAGTCCAAAAGCGTCCCAACCCATCGGATGCAACACATTGAACCCTTGCATCTTCAAAAATCTGTCCAGCACGTCCCCGATCGAATAGTTTCGAACGTGACCCATATGCAGTTTCCCGGATGGGTAAGGAAACATCTCAAGCAGATAATATTTTTCTTTCTCAAAATCGTCCGGCGTGCGGAAGCGCGAATCAGCTTCCCACTTTGCCTGCCACTTTGTTTCTATTGCTTGAAAATCATACTTCTCTAGCATTTTTTCCTCCTTCGGAACTGATCCTTATTCTGAAAGGAATTCGATGAACGCGCCATCGCTCCAAATTTTTTCAATGTTGTATGTACTGCGCTGCTCTTCTAAAAAGAGGTTGACAATGATGTCTCCAAAGTCGAGTAATATCCATCCGGAAGCAGCCTTTCCTTCCGCATGTCGCAATTCGACACCGTTCTCTTTCCCTGTTTTTTCGATCTCGTTCTGCAACGTATCGAGCATACGTATGTTCGTAGCGGTTGCGTTTACAAAATAATCTGCAAAAGAAGATTTTTCGCGGATGTCGATCATAACGATATCGCGTCCTTTTTTGTCGGCGATGCTGTTGGCAATTGCTTTTGCGGATGTGAGTGTTTCCTGCATTCTGTTCTCCTCTATCGTTTTTATCTTTTTTTAATCGAAGCGCACGGTCTATTCAAAGTCGCACGTCATTCTATTCCCAAGCCATTCCAATGCTTCTGCATTGTCCGGCGAAATTTCAAAGCCACTTCGTTCCAGATAAAGCCCCAAAGAACGCAATGTCTCAAATGCCGCAGCATATAAATCTTTCAGCGCAATCTCACGCAGTCGCCCTACGTCACTGTAGGTTCTGCCCGGTTCGAGCGTATCGGCGAGAAAGATAATGAGTTCAAGCCTGCTCATGCCCCGTCTTCCGGTTGTGTGATAGCGCACGGCATTCAAAATATCCTCGTCTGCAATGCCGTACTCCCGTTCCATGATATCCGCCGCCAATCCGCCATGCAACAGATTGTTTTCCACATTGCCATCTTCGTCTTTGCAGAAATCGTGGAACAGTGCCGCCAACGTAATCTTGTCAGGGTCTTCTCCAAATCGATCGCCCAGTTCAAAAGCAAGATCGAGCGTGCCCTGCGTATGTTCATATCGACTCGGGCTGAATCGCCTTCTCAGTTCGGCGTCTAACACATCCGGATCAATGTCAAATAAATAAAGCGGCTTCATCAATGTATTCTCTTACCGAATCCGGCACAAGGTAACGTATGCTCAATCCTTGCTTCACGCGATCACGAATCTCCGACGATGATACGCCGAATTCACGATTCTGAACCAATGTAATGCGCGCATTGTATGCTTCCGCAATTTGAGCAACTTGGCTTCTCAAAGCATCTTCACGGGCACCCGGACGAAAACCTACGATCACTTCGAACCTGACAAGCAGTTCTCGCACACGGTACCACTTTTCAATGTTGGCAAACATGTCGGCACCGATCAAAAAACAAATCTCACCGAGCGATCTGTATGTTTCCGCAAGCTTTTCCAGCGAAAGAATCGTATAGGAGATCGCCTTTGATTCTATTTCTACTGTCGTCACATCGAAGAGACGATTGCCGGATGTTGCACGCTTCAGCATCGCAAGTCGAGCTTCCGGACTGCTCACCGCTTCCTCCTGTTTGAAGGGCTGAATGTAGGTTGGCATAAAAAGCACTTGGTCGAGCGATGCCTCTTCACGCGCCTGCTCGGCAAAAATGAGATGTCCGTTATGCACCGGATTGAAAGTTCCGCCAAATACGCCGATTCTTTTCATATCAAAAGTCCAATAATTGAATCCCCAGTTCGAACATCTGTTCTTCATCCACGGCACCGGGAGCGGCACTCACCGGGTCCTCCGCTGCCTGATTTTTGGGGAAGGCCATGGTTTCACGAATGCTGTCTTCTCCAAGCAGCAACATAACGAGACGGTCGAGCCCATACGCCAAACCGCCATGCGGCGGCACACCATAGCGGAAGGCTTCCAAAAGAAATCCAAACTTGTTTTCGATCTCCTCCGCCGACAAACCGAGAATCGTAAACATACGATTTTGCAGGTCTCTATCGTGAATTCTTATGCTGCCACCACCGAGTTCCGTTCCGTTTAAGACGATGTCGTACGCCAAGGCACGTACGTCTCCGGGCGCGGTTTCAAGCTTATCCAGGTCGTTCGGATGGGGCGAAGTAAACGGGTGATGCATCGCTTTGTATCGACCGGTTTCTTCCTCTTTTTCAAGCAACGGGAAATCGACGACCCACAGGAAATTATATTTTTTCGGATGACGTAGCGCAAAACGATCCGCAATATGGATGCGCAATGCGCCGAGCGCATCGAACACAATCTTATCTTTATCTGCCACAATCAACAGAAGATCGCCCACTTTTGCGGAGAATGCTTGAAGCAAATCACGCTGCTCCTTTTCGGATAAAAATTTCGAGAAGGACGACTGTAGCCCTTCCGCAGAAACCTTCAGCCATGCGAGCCCTTTTGCGCCATAGATTTTCACGAAGTCAACAAGCTTATCCACTTCTTTTCGGCTGAAACGCTCCGCACCACCTTCGATGCAGATGCCACGAACACTGCCACCCTGCGCAATCGCATTGGCAAACACGGAAAATCCGCTGTCCTTTGCAAGTGCACTGATATCGACGAGTTCGTAGCCAAAACGCGTGTCCGGCTTATCCGAACCAAACCGCCCCATCGCTTCCTTGTAGCACATACGCGGGAACGGCGTTTCGATATCGAGTTGCATAACCTCTTTCATCAGACGTTTCAGGAATCCTTCCTGTATTTCAAGAACTTCGTCCGGGGTAATGAACGACATTTCGAGGTCGATCTGTGTAAATTCCGGCTGTCTGTCCGCACGCAGATCTTCGTCGCGAAAACACTTGGCAATTTGGAAGTAGCGATCAGAACCGCCCGCCATGAGCAACTGTTTGTAGAGCTGTGGCGACTGGGGAAGCGCATAAAAATCGCCCGGATGCACACGACTGGGAACGAGATAATCTCTCGCGCCTTCCGGTGTCGGCTTTACGAGAACCGGCGTCTCAATTTCGGTGAAGCCCGTTTCAGAAAAATAATCGCGCGTCACTTTGCAAATCTGATGACGAAACGTAAGATTTCGCTGCATACGGTTTTTCCGCAGGTCGATATACCGATATTTTAACCGAAGGTCCTCACTCACATTGTCGTCGTCTTTCACGTAAATCGGCGGGGTCTCCGCAACGGAATACAGCACGAGTGAATCGGCAAGCACTTCGATTTCTCCGGTCGCGAGTTCTGCATTCTTCGCTTCACGCTCACGAACCAGACCCTTCACACCTACGACATATTCGCTGCGCAAGCTTTCCGCCAGCGCAAAGACATCTTCCGGTATGCTCTCATCGAAAACAATCTGTACCATGCCCGTCTTATCGCGTAAATCCGTAAAAATCAATCCGCCGAGGCGACGGCTTTTTTGCACCCATCCATTGAGAACAACCTTTTTCCCTGCATCGGACAAAGCAAGCTGTCCGCACATATGGGTCCGTCTAAAAACTTCCGTCATACTTCCTGTCCTGTTACCTTCCTTTGAATATACTTCGCAAATCCATCCATTGCCGTTTTGGTCTGCTCCCCGGTGATGAGGTCTTTCAGCGTAATGGTTTCGGATGTAAGCTCTTCGTCTCCGATGACCGCCGCATATTTTGCCCCAATGCGATCGGCGTGTTTGAACTGATTTTTCAGGCTTCTGCCCACAATGTCCGTCTCTGCGGAAAGTCCCTCTGCCCGCAGCAGCGGAAGCAAGGAGAGTGCCTTTCGTTTTGCCGCCTCGCCCATGACGACAAAAAGCACATCCGTATCGTGTGTTCGTTCCGCGTCTGCACCGACGGTTTCGAGCAGCAAGAGCAAACGCTCAATGCCAAGCCCGAATCCAACACCGGGAACGGCAGGTCCGCCGAGCTCTTCGATCAGATTGTCGTATCGACCTCCACCACAAACGGTTCCTTGCGCACCAATGGCATTCGTCACGAATTCAAACGCCGTCTTGGTGTAGTAATCCAACCCGCGAACGATGCCCGGATCGACCTTGTATGCCACGCCATATGCTTCCAGATTTTTTTGGAGGGAATCGAAGGCATCTGCACATTCATCGCAGAGGTAGTCGAGCATATGCGGCGCACCTTGCGTAAGCTCCTGACAAACCGGAGATTTACAGTCGAGAATGCGCAACGGATTTGTCTCGTACCTTGACTTACAGGTATCGCAAAGCGCATCGTATTTGGGCTTCAAAAATGCCTTTAACGCTTCTTTGTAGATGGGGCGACACGTCGGACATCCGATGCTGTTGATGTGAAGCTCAAGACTGGGCGTGCTGAGCGATTTCAAAAAGGTATCGGCAAGCGCAATCACTTCTGCATCGGCAACCATGTCCGTAGCGCCAAAACACTCAATGCCGAATTGGTGAAATTCGCGCAATCTGCCCGACTGCGGCTTTTCATAACGGAAACAGGAGACTTCGTACCAGAGCTTTGCGGGCAAAACGTCTGCGTAAAGTTTGTTTTCAATGAATGCGCGGGCAACGCCGGCGGTTCCTTCCGGTCTGAGCGTAATGCTTCTACCGCCGTAATCTTCGAAGGTGTACATCTGTTTCTGAACAATGTCCGATGTATCGCCCACACCACGGGCAAAGAGCTCCGTGTGCTCAATCATCGGTGTTCGAATTTCGGAAAATCCAAAGGCACGGCATACTTCATGAAACTTTTTTTCTACACTTTGCCACTTTTCGATGTTCATCGGCAAAGTATCTTTGGTACCCTTTGGCGCCTGTGTCAACATAACTTACCTCATGTAGGGATGCGTCTCCCCACGCTTCTATAACTTCCTCGCCAATTTACTGCGATATTTCAGAATGAAACGATAACGGCATAAACAGTCCGTGCGATTTCCTTGCGAGCATTTCCTCGATCCGATCGCAATAGATTTCCCAATTGGACACATTAAACACGCGCTCTATGCGGTCTTCCGAGGGGAAATACACTTTACTGCTCCCGCCGGCGCCCATGGCAACGATGGTTTGCCGTTCTTCCATGATGCGTATGTTGTATACGCACGCAGAACCCGGCTTTGTATACCCACAATTCTCAAGATTGTCGAGCATCTGCTTTTGACGATATATGTAATACGGAGAATACCCGTTTTCTTTCATACGTTCCGTTAAACCGCACAGCATATTTGCGGCACGTCCATCCTCATTATAACAGAGTTCCGCATTTTCATCGCGCAGTCTTGAACCTTTTTTTACCGACAAGGTATGCACGGTGATGTTCTCCGGCGAAAGCGCGTAGATTGCATCCAGTGTTGCCGTAAAATCCGCAGCCGTTTCACCCGGCAGTCCTGCGATGAGATCGGTATTGATGATGGGAATTCCAACCTTGCGAGCGGTTTGGTACGCCTCGTAGACCGACGCGACATCGTGCGCACGTCCGATGCGTTCTAACGTAAGAGGATTCATGGTTTGAGGATTGATGCTGATGCGCCGGACTTTCGCCTCCGCAAGCACCTGCGCCATCTCGACCGTTAAGGTATCCGGTCTCCCGGCTTCCACCGTCCATTCCGCGTCAACACGATGAGGCAGCGACCTTTTCAACTGAGAAAGCAATGCGGCAAGCTGCTCCGGCAAAAGCGTCGTAGGCGTGCCACCACCTATGTAAATCGATTCCGCCTGCATGCCGGTTTTTGTCATTTCTTCGCTTACGTAGCAAATTTCACGGTTCAGCGCCTCCAAGTATTTCTTGATGTCTTGCGGCGATGCGGGGTTCGACGTAAAGGAGCAGTAGGCGCAGCGTGTCGGACAAAACGGAATGCCCAAATAGACACCGACATCGCCCTTTCTTGGCAGAGACAACACCTGCTGCTGGCGGGAATATATCTCGTGCAGCAAGTGAATTTTCACGGGAGAAAGCAAATAAAAGTCGGCCAACCGTTGTTCCGCAGCTTCTACGCTTCCATATTCTCGTACGAGTTTATCGTAAAGTTTCAACGGCTTCACACCTGTAAGAATGCCCCAATCAAGCGTGTGCCCGGTCTCCTCCGAAAGCATTGTATACAGCACCCTTTTGATTTCGTCTTTGCTCGCCGCAAGAGGAAGCCCATCCTTCGAGATTTCGAAAGCCGAAGGGGGAAGGAACATACGAATCAGTTCCTCGTATTCATTTGAATTTTCTATGTTTCCGATGCGAAACGTCTGCGTCATACGAAAGGATTGTGTTTCTTTTCAAACCCGATGGTTGTTTCGTCCATATGTCCGGGAAAGACCAGCGTATCGTCGGGTAGAACGTAGAGTTTTTCACGAATGGAATCCATAAGATCTTCGTAGCTGCCGAGGGGAAGATCGGTACGACCGATGGATGTACGGAAAAGCGTATCGCCGGAAAACAAGGCCTCTCCTGCCAAAATACTAATACCTCCGGGTGTGTGCCCCGGGGTTTCAATAATTTCGAGCTTTTGTTCTCCCAGAAACAGCGTATCGCCCTGAGACACAAAAATATCCGGATGCAAAACGATGGATCTGCCTGTAATTTCGCGAGAGATGTTCAACCTCGAATCGGTAAGCAGTGTCGATTCCGCCTTCCCCGCAACGAGTTTTGTATCGGGATTTTGGTCCATAATCGCCTCAACCCCACCAATATGATCCCCGTGACCGTGTGTGAGCAGGATGTATTTCAGGATTAATTTCTCCCGAAGAATTGTGTCTGAAATCTCCGGCAAATCTTGCGCCGGATCGATAACCGCCGCCTCCAGCGTACTCTCATCCCAGATGAGATAACAGTTGGTGCCGATCATACCTGCTAAAATTCTTTCTATAACCATTGTCCGTTCTCCTTGAATTTACTCTCGTTGAATCTATTTAGCTTGCCCTGTAGGCGTCGCGAACACTCTCGACCTGTTTCAGATTGCGCAAGACGCGATCCATTTCGTTGAGGTTGGAGATAGACAGGGTCATGTGAATGGTTACCGTACCATCTTCAT
>JAITTH010000138.1 GCA_031287295.1 Eubacteriales Family XIII. Incertae Sedis bacterium | reverse complement strand
GAAGTCGTGAAGCTCTGGATTCCGATTCTCGAGGAATTCCGGAAATATGACATTAAGTTTGCCTTGGAGGTACATCCGGGTGAAATTGCATTTGATTATTATTCCACAAAGAAGCTTCTCGAAAAGTTCAAAGATTGGCCGGAATTCGGACTCAATTTCGATCCGAGTCATTTGTTCTGGCAGGGCGTTACGCCACATTTGTTCCTGCAAGATTTTATTGCCGAAGGCAGGGTGCATCATGTTCACATGAAGGATGTCGCGGTGACCTTGGACGGTAGGAGCGGTATTCTTGGTTCACATATTGATTTTGGCGATTTGCGTAGAGGTTGGAATTTCCGATCTCTTGGTCACGGGCAGGTAGATTTTGAAGAGATCATTCGCGTTTTAAATGCCTATGGTTACAACGGACCTCTTTCTGTCGAATGGGAAGACAGCGGTATGGATCGCGTTGATGGCGCAACAGAAGCTGCTGCATTTGTTCACAAAGTAGACTTTAAGCCGTCCGATATTAAATTTGACGAAGCAATTTCAAATTAAAGGAAGTGTCGAGATCTATATCAGCATTTCTCTGGCGAAGGGGTGAGTGTTTTTAAATGGCAAAAGAATTAAAATATGGGATGGTCGGCGGAAGTCTTAGGGCCTTTATTGGTGATGTACACCGCAAGGCGATCGGTTTTGATACACGTGCAGAATTGGTGGCGGGTTGTTTTTCCACGCGTGAAGAACTCAACCGGGAAACGGCGGAGGCGTACGGTTTAACCCCTGAGCGCACCTATTCCGATTACAGGCAAATGGCTGTCGCAGAAGCGGCAAAGCCGGACGGCATCGACTTTGTGTGTGTAACGACACCGAATGATACACATTACGACATATGCAAAACCTTCCTCGAAGCAGGCATTCATGTTGTCTGCGATAAGCCACTGTGTTTTGAAGTGGAACAGGCGGAAACCTTGGTCCGAATTTCGGAAGAAAAGGGCTTGGTTTTTGGTGTCACCTATACGTATACAGGTTATACGATGGTCAAAGTTGCAAAAGAAATGATTGCGACGGGCAAAATTGGTGATATCGTTTCTGTAAACGCAGAATATGTGCAGGAATGGCTGCTCGATGAACTTTCTCCCGAAAACAAAGGCTCCGATAAAAATCTATCTGTATGGCGTACAGACCCCGCGAAATCCGGGATTTCCAACTGTGTCGGCGATATCGGAACACACATGGAGAACATGGTGACCTATCTTACCGGGCTTAAAATCAAACGACTTGTCGCCACGACGAATGCTTATGGCTACGCATTGGATTTGAATGCAAACATTCTGGTCGAGTACGAGAATGGAATCAACGGTGGCTATTGGTGTTCCCAGGTTGCTGCCGGAAAACTCAACGGGCTTGCTGTGCGCATCTACGGAACGGAAGGCGCGCTCGAATGGGAACAACACTTTCCGGATTATCTGAAATATACACCGAGAAATCAGGCGACGCAGACCTTGTCTCGTGGAACCGGATACATTTCGGAACACGCGGGTTCGTTCAGTCGTTTGCCCAGCGGGCATCCCGAGGGTCTGTTCATTGGGTTTGCGAACATCTATCGAAACATCATCACGACCATCCTTAAGAAAAAAGCAGGCGAAACACCGACGGCAGAAGATTTAGATTTTCCATCTGTTCGTGAGGGACTCGCCGGGGTTAAGTTTGTTCACGCAGTGATCGGAAGTGCAGCAGCGGATTCAAAATGGGTTTCGCTGTAAGGTTTCGATGATTGCGTAGACATAATCGTTACTGTTTCAAAAAAGAGTTGTAGGAAAGAACAAAAGGAGGGAAAAATGAGGAAAAAATTATTGGCAATTACTTTGATTGCAGTCCTTGCACTGTCGCTGTTGGGTGCATGCGGTGAGAAAAAAGACGACACTGCCGGCAGTGATGTGAAGACAGGGGAAATCGCAGTTCTTGTGCCCAGTGCCGATCATGGTTGGACCGGTGCAGTTCTTACCTATGCACAGGAAGAAGCGGATAGCCTTTCCGGCGACATTACTGCAAAAGTGTATGCGGCAACTTCCGCAAAAGAACAATCGGAACAGATTGACGACCTACTTGCTCAGAACAAACCGCCGGTCGGAATCGTCATTCTGCCCTATGACAACACGCTTGAATCCGCGATTGTAAAAATTGCGGAATCCGATATTCCTTTTGTTCAGTTCGATCGAATCATCGACAATGAAACCGTAACCGCAAAAGTTGTGGCAAATGTCAAAGGCGACAACGAAGGCATTGGCAAAGAGAGTGCACTGCGGTTCATCCAAGACGGAATCAAACCCGGTGACAATGTATATGTCATCATCGGCGACACTTCGTCTGTTCCCCAGATGCGTAACAAGGGCTTTACCGACACATTGAAAGACAATGATTGGACCGACGACCAGATCAATGCAATCGAGTATTCGAAAGCAACCGGTTGGTCCAGATCGGAAGGGAAGCAAATCTTCATCGATTGGGTCAATGGTAAAACAGCAGAGCAGATCGGCACGTACAAGTACATCTTTACGCATGACGATGAGATTGCAATGGGCATCCTTGAAGCACTCGCGAGTTCCGAAATAGAACAGAGCAAGAAAGATGCCTTCCTGGCATCCATTGAAGCGATTGGAACCTCTTCGGGGCTCAATGAAATGTACGAAGTCCTGAAAGGGCAACATGCAAATACCGCATATCCCGATCTCGTAGCAAACTTCGATCTTTTCTCGGTCACGTATGACCCGGCAATGATTAAGCATGCAATTGAGGATATGGTCAAATTCCTCAATGGCGAAGAGGTACCGAAGGACGATACCATTTCTGTCGCCGTTGTCGATGAAACCAATGTGAACGATTTCCAGGGATTCTAAAATCGGAATCATTCGATTCGAAGGATCGAATATCGTGTAGAAAAATTTCCACAGGATTGTTCCCGTCATGGTGAATTCTCCTGTGGAAAAAATTGTAGGTTTATGAAAATACTAGAAATGAAGGGCATTTCCAAAAGCTTTTTTGGCGTGGAAGTGTTACATAAAGTAGATTTCAGTGTGAATTCCGGGGAAGTGCATGCCTTACTCGGCGAAAACGGAGCGGGAAAATCTACACTGATGAATATCCTTGGCGGCGTTCATAAAAGAGATGCCGGGGTTATTGTATTTGACGACAAAGTGCTCACCCACGCCACAGTGCAGGGCGCAACGGATGCTGGAATTGCATTCGTCCATCAGGAGCTCAATGTCATCAACGATCTTAAAGTATACGAAAATATTTTTCTCAACAAAGAAATCCTGAACAAATTCAGGAAGATTAAAAAGAAAGAAATGCTGAATCGTTCGCGCGACTTGTTTGAACGACTCGGCGTAGAGATAGATCCGAACGAAACGGTCTC
>JAITTH010000123.1 GCA_031287295.1 Eubacteriales Family XIII. Incertae Sedis bacterium | reverse complement strand
GCTCTTCCGATCTTTGGGGAAATGCAATACGTGTTGGTATTTTTGGGGAATCGCACGGATCGGAAATCGGTGTGGTTTTGGATGGTTTACCCGCGGGAGTCGCCATCGACTTGGATTTTATTTCGGCAGAAATGCTGCGACGTGCACCGGGACACGACCTCCTTGCCACACAACGCAAAGAAGATGACGTACCGAAGATTCTATCCGGTGTGAAAGATGGGTATACGACGGGCACACCCCTTGCGTGTACCATAGAAAACACGAACAAACGATCTCAAGATTATGATTCTTTCCTAAGACCCGGACATGCTGACTGGACGGCGCGCATCAAGTACGGAAAGTTTGCGGATGTTGCCGGGGGAGGGCATTTTTCGGGACGCATCACAGCACCGCTTGTGTTTGCCGGTGCGGTTGCGAAGTTGATTCTCGCAGAGAAGGGCATTCGTGTCTTTGCGCGCATTCGTTCCGTTGGAACGGTGACGGATGACATGGATGTTATGGGCGTTCTACTCGATTTTGAAACGATTCAGAATCTCATCAAAATTTCTCAAAAAGGTTTTCCCGCTTCTGAGCAATTTGAAAAGGCGTTTCAAGAGGAGATAAAACAGGCGATGGCAAGCAGCGATTCGGTTGGCGGAACCATTGAAGTGATTGCCGCCGGCGCGCTGGCGGGTCTTGGCGAGCCGTTTTTCGGCTCGCTGGAAAGCGTCCTGGCATCCCTCTATTTCTCAATCCCCGCAGTGAAAGGCGTCGAATTCGGAAAAGGCTTTGCGCTTTCCGCGATGCGCGGCAGCGCATCGAACGACCCGCTCTATGTCAACGCCGGAAAAATATACAGCAAAACCAATCAGTGCGGTGGCGTTCTGGGTGGCATTTCAAACGGAATGCCGATTGTCGCTCGCGTCGCAATCAAGCCCACCGCATCCATCCATCTACCGCAAGAAACCGTTGATGGTGACCCTCCGGAAAACGTTACTGCCGTCATTCGCGGTCGTCACGACCCGTGCATCGTTCCTCGTGCCGTTCCCGTCGTAGAAGCCTGCACCGCGTTAGGTCTGCTCGATTTATTCCTGATGAACGCTGGGCGGAAATGAAAAATATTGTTCTCCTAGGAATGCCCGCAAGCGGTAAATCAACCTATGGGAAACGCCTCGCACGAGCAATCGGTTTTCATTTTTACGATACCGATCAGGAAATAGAAAAGGCAGAAGGGTGCTCCATTCGTGCCATTTTCGAAAAAAAAGGCGAGCCTGTTTTTCGCAAGATGGAAACGCGCATTTTGACCGAATTTGTTCAGAAATATGCGAAGTCTGCTTCCATTGTTCTTGCAACAGGAGGCGGCATCGTCGAAAATCCCGAAAACGTAAAGCTGTTAAAACAAATCGGTTTTACCATTTTCCTGGATCGCCCGCCAAAGCAGATTCTGAAAAATGCGATTATGGGTGGAAAACGCCCATTGCTTACCGACGAAAATCGGCTTATGGAGATTTACGGAAGGCGATTGCCGCTCTATCGAAAAGCCGCCAATGCCGTGGTTGCAAACAACAAAGGCTTTCGGAAAACGTTAGAAGACCTCGTTACGCTCGTATCTATGCGTGGCATCGCGACGGACTTTGCGGTCATCGGCGATCCGATCAAACATTCGATTTCCCCGAAGCTGCATCAATTGACCTTTCGTGAATTCGGCAAAGACGAAACATACAGCCGCATTCGCGTTTCGACAAAGCGGCTCGGAGCGAGCCTGCGCGATTTCCGCAAAGGCAGCCTAAAAGGGATCAATGTCACGATTCCGCACAAGATGCACATCATCCCGTTTCTCGATGAGATTCGAGGTGATGCAATCCATGCAAACGCCGTAAACACGGTGGTCAAGGAAAAAAATCGACTCATCGGGTATAATACAGATATGGAAGGGCTATTGTTTGCATTAAAAAGAAAAGGGTTTGGCTATTCCGGACGGAACATTACATTGCTCGGAACCGGCGGTGCCGCAGCGGGAGTTGCCCACAAGGCAGCGTCTGAGGGTGCGTCGCGACTTTCGATTGTCGGCAGGAATCGAGAAAGCGGAGAAGACCTCGCAGAAGCTTGCAGAGGTAATTATGTTCCATGGGCGGAAGCGCTTTGTCCCGAGAGCAAATTGCTCAGCGACACGGATGTTCTGATCAACGCGACGCCACTCGGGATGCAGAGTTTTCCCGAGCAGTTCACGGATTTTCGATTTATGAGCAGGCTTCCCGATCACGCACTTGCATGCGACCTTGTCTACGATCCGCCCCAATCGGCGTTTCTCACGGCCGCTTGTGCACGGGGGCTTGTTATCCTAAATGGGCTGCCGATGCTCATCTACCAAGGAATCCTTGCAGACGAATTGTTTTTTGATCAAGAGGCAGACAGAGAATTGCTTTTTAATAAGGCATATGCCGTGTTACAGAATAGAAAAGAGGACAAAAAATCATGATTATTGTTTTAACGGAAGACGCCCGCGAAGCGCAGGTGGAAGGCTTAAAGCAAAATATGGAAACCCGGGGTTTTATGATCTCGGATATCAAAGGTCAGAGCAAGCACATGATCGGTCTGGCTGGTGATACATCGCAGATTGATATCGAAAATTTAGAACGCTATGATTTTGTTGAAAAAGTGGTAAAAGTTTCCGAACCCTACAAGCTTTCCGGTCGAAATTTCCATCCGCAGGACAGCATCGTGGGCATCGACGGAAAAGAGACCATCGGTGGCGGAAAATTTGCGGTTGCCGCAGGACCTTGCTCCGTCGAAAGTGAACAACAGATTCTTTCCGTTGCGCGAGATGTGAAGCGCTCCGGTGCTGCCATGCTCCGCGGGGGCGCCTTTAAGCCACGTTCATCGCCGTACTCGTTCCAAGGGCTCGGGCTCGATGGTCTGGAACTTCTCAAGATCGCACGAGAAAAGACGGGGCTGCCCATCGTTACCGAAATTATGTCGGTTGAATATTTGGATGTATTTGCACGCGATGTGGATGTCATTCAGGTCGGCGCACGGAACATGCAGAACTTTACGCTGCTCAAGGAAGTCGGACAAACCGGGAAACCGGTCCTGCTGAAGAGAGGTCTGTCCAGCACCATTGAAGAGTTGCTCATGGCTGCCGATTACATTCTGGTGGGCGGTAAAAGCGATGTTATCTTGTGTGAGCGCGGCATTCGAACCTTCGAGACGGCAACGCGTAATACCCTCGATGTCTCTGCCGTACCGGTGCTCAAAAAGAAGTCGCATTTGCCGGTCATGGTAGATCCTTCACATGGTACAGGCTATTGGCATCTGGTTTATCCGATGGCACTGGCGTCTGTGGCGGCGGGTTGCGACGGGCTCATCATAGAGGTTCATAACCAGCCGGAGACGGCACTGTGCGACGGTCAGCAGTCCATCACGCCCGTATTTTTCGAAAAATTAATGTCCAGCATCGCGAAGGTGCGTGAGGCAATCGCGTAACAAATAGAGGAAAGGGAATAGAATCATGACCAAAGATCTAACCGCATACAGAAATGAAATCGATCAGATTGACCAGGAACTTATCCGCCTGTTTTCAGACAGAATGTCCTTGGCGAAGGAGATCGGAACCTATAAACAAGAGAACAATCTGGCACTCTACGATCCACAACGCGAGCAGGAGGTTGCCAACCAGGCGGCAGGGCAGGCGCCGCAGGAAATCAAAGGACAGGCTGCCTTACTCATGCGCTCACTTATGGCGTTTGCGCGTGGCTATCAACGCATCAGCATTTTTGGTACAGAGGAACCGCTGCTTCCCCCACCTGTTCAACCGAAACGCGATCATGTGATGTGTGCCTTTCAGGGCGTACCCGGCGCGTGGAGCGAGCAGGCGTCACGCAAGCTCTTCCCGGATGCCGAATTACATCCCATGGAATTTTTCGAGGATGTCTTTAAAGTCGTGAAAAACAACAATGCCGACTATGGCATTGTGCCGATTGAAAATTCGCAGTCCGGAGCAATCGGCGAGACGTACGACCTCTTACGCAAATACGGTTGTTACATCGTAGGGCGTACCTGGGTGGATATCAAACAGTGCCTATTGGCGAAGAAGGGGGCTTCTCTTCATGACATTCGCAAGGTCTATTCGCATCCGGAAGGTTTTCGGCAGTGCAGGCATTTCCTCTCCGATAAATACTGGGAACGCGCAACATGCAGCAACACCGCTGTGGCGGCGCGACTTGTTCGTGACGAAGCGGATATCAGTTCTGCGGCAATCGGTTCCAGGCTCGCCGGTGAACTCTACGGACTAGAGGTTTTGCGTCCGGACGTCATGGATACATCAAGCAATCGCACCTCGTTTGTGGTCATTGCATCGCAGCCGGAATATAATGATGAGAGTGATCTCATTTCCATTACGTTTTCACTCGAACATCGGGCGGGCTCGCTTTGTGAAGCCTTGCTGCCATTCACTTCTTCGGAATTGAACCTTACGCGAATCGAATCACGGCCCGGATCCGACCAAAGTTTTCGATTCTTTGCGGAAGTCGGTGGCAACATTTCCGATCCCCTCGTGGCAGATACGCTCAGGCATGTAGGTGGTGTAACGGAGTACCTCGAGGTCATCGGTTGTTATAAAATACTGTAAAGGAGCGATTGCTTGTCATGAAAAAAATCAGCGTCATCAATGGTCCGAATCTCAACCTGCTCGGCACGCGCGAACCCGGAACGTATGGTACGGATACGTTGGAAGACATCCAGGTGTACCTTTCGCAGATCGCAGCGCGCGAAGGGGTGTCGCTCACATTTTTTCAAAGCAACGTAGAAGGCGAAATTGTGTCGGCAATTCAGGACGCATCTGCCTTTGATGGAATTATTCTGAACGCCGGTGCCTATACGCATTATTCCATTGCCATTCGGGATGCCATTGCTGCGATCAGTGCACCGGTCATCGAAATACATCTTTCCAATGTCCATGCCAGGGAAGAATTCAGGCAGACCTCTATGATCGCTCCGGTTTGCAGAGGTGTTATCGCCGGGTTTGGGAAGGAAAGTTATCGGCTCGCACTCTTGTTTTTCACTGTGGCACAGGAATCGGAGGCACAAAAAAGATGAGAACAATACCTGAGAATAGACTCCATAAAAAGATGACGACTGTATGGCGCGTGTCCGGATTCATATGGGCTTTCATTGTGGCGCTTCTCTGTTTCGCAACGGCGATTCCGGTTTGGATTGCCACGTATCAATCTTTGCTTGGTTTTTGGTTCTTGATTCTCGCTGCCGTAATCACGGTGCTGTGTTTCCTTTTGCTCTGCATCATTCTTCCGCCAATCCGATACATGCGTTGGCGTTATGCTGTGCGCGAGGATGAAATTGAAATTTACAGAGGAATCATTGTGCACAAACACATCGTTGTTCCGCTTGTTCGCGTGCAGTTTATAGACACCGCGCAAGGTCCTATCATGCGTCCGTTTGGTCTTGCCTCCATCAACATTTCTACGGCAGCAGGAGAACAGTCCATACCCGGACTTTTGCTTCCGGATGCCGACGCCCTACGCAATCGCGTTGCCGATCTCGCGAAATTGGTGCATGAAGATGTATGATGGTCCCCAGAAAATAAGCAAAAAAGTCATTCCCCTGCTCATTTTTCGTTGGACCTGGCAGGTGTTGATTGTTCTTCTCATCAGTTTGGTGCCCACGATCATACAGCTGCGCGATGTCAATCTGGTCCTACCGATTCCCCTGATTGTGATTGGTGTATTATTGCTATTTTTCATTGTCATTACGCTATTTGCATTCATCTATTACAAGCGATTTACGTGGGAATTGACAAGCAATGAATTGCATATCTACAAGGGAATTATTGTTCGAAACCGCTTACATGTTCCTTACAGCCGAATGCACACGGCAGACATCAACGCGACGCTGTTTGAGCGACTTTTGGGTGTTGTGACGCTGAAACTCGACACGGCGGGAGGCTCACATCGTGATGCAGATGCAAAGATTCCCGGAATCGAGGCGGTTGTTGCCGAGCAGATTAAAAATGAAATTTTCCGCCGAAAGGCGGTGGCAGAAGGCGGTGGAAATGCCGCTTACCAAGCCTCTTTAAGCGCCAACCTAGATGCGGTCGGCAATCAGTTTTCTGCAGATGTCGGCACCTATTTTGATCATAACGTACCACTTGGACAGTTCGCAAGCGATGCGCAGGGTACCGTATACCGTTTGTCGGTGAAAGAGCTCGTCCTTGCCGGGATCACTTCCTCCAGCGCATTTGTTATGATTCTGCTTTTTGTTGCGATGGGCGTACAGGGTTTGGGGATTGTTATGGGGATGATGCAGTCCTATGGTACAGTAGAAAGCTATGTGCAAAGGGGGCTCGACGCTTTTGCTCAGCTGCCGGTTGGACTTATTATTCTTCTCGTTCTTGTTGTGATATTGATTGCATTTGGTTTCGCCATTCTCGGGAAGCTTATTTCGCTTTGGGGCTTTACCGTTCGTCGCAACGGCAAAAATATCGAGGTCCATCGAGGGCTTCTCACGAAAGTCAGCACGGTTGTGTCGGTTGATCGCATACAGGCAATCCGCGTGAAGCAGGGTGCGATACGGCGTATTTTCGGTTTTTCGGAAATTATGCTTGAAAAAGTTGCAATGCAAATGCAAAACAGCGAAGGGAAGCAGCAAATCGCCTCAAACATCATTCACCCCTTCATTCGTAAGAAGCATGTTGACGAGTTCATCTGCACGATTCTCCCTGAATATGCAGGTGCGCCAGAGGAAGCGACATTAGAAACATTGAGTGGTGCAGCTTTACGGCGCAGCTTTTTCCGTTATGCGCGCTGGACCTTTTGTTTTATCGTGATTCCGTTGATTCTTGTTCCGTCGTTGCTTGCGCGGGTGCTTTCCGAACAGTATGGCTCGCTTTGGTGGGAAACCTATTCATGGATATTCGCTGTCGTGATTGCTGTCGGTTTTTTTCTTACCGGCTTCTTAATGATTACAGCCCTCTTCGCGTGGAAAGGGCGGGCAATCGGTTTCGATGAAAAATTCCTTGTTATGCGTAGCGGAGCTTATGGAAGGCGCTTTGTCTATTTCCCGCGCCGGAAGATTCAATATGCGCAGATGCAACAAAATCCGTTCCAAAGGTATACCCATTTGGCGACCGTGTCTGTCTTCTCCGCATCTCCGATGCTGAGAAAGGTTTCGACAATCGACGTGCGCCTTCCCTTTGCGGAAGCGTTCTTAGACTGGGTCGAGCGCTACTCACAGACGATAAAACGCTGATCCCCTTTCGCTTCAAAACGGGGTCGGAAGGGGACGGGGGTCGGAAGGGGACGGTACGATTTTGACCACTTTTCGATACGGGGGACGGTTTCTGCGTCTTCCCTGTCTGGCTTCGATGAGTTTCAAGTGGACGCGACGAAAAGCCCCCACAAAAAGTCAT
>JAITTH010000088.1 GCA_031287295.1 Eubacteriales Family XIII. Incertae Sedis bacterium | reverse complement strand
ATGGTTATTATGAGGTCGGAATCTATGAAAATATTGCCTATTTTGACTTGTTTTTTCGTCGCATTCCCGATCACGGAGGGTTTGCCATCATGGCGGGATTGGAACAGGTCATTGAATATCTGAACGGACTGGTATTTACCCAGGAAGATATTGATTTTTTGCGCCGTAAAGGAGGCATGTCGGAAGAATTTCTTCACTATCTGGAGACGTTCCATTTCTCCTGCGATGTATGGGCCGTTCCGGAAGGCGTTCCAATCTTTCCGGGGGAGCCGATTATTACGGTTCGTGGTCCGCTCTTGCAAGCACAATTTATTGAAACGATGTTGCTTACGCTCATCAATCATCAGTCCCTTATCGCGACCAAGGCAAACCGCATTGTTCGTGCTGCGGAAGGACGACCCGTCATGGAGTTCGGCACTCGCCGTGCGCATGGTATGTCTGCTGCGCTGCTTGGTTCGCGTGCTGCCTACATTGGAGGATGCGCGGGAACGGCGTGTACGGCAAGCGAAAAGATATACAACATACCGGCACTTGGAACCATGGCACACAGTTGGGTTCAGGTTTTTCCTTCCGAATACGATGCCTTTTGTAAATACGCAGAGCTTTACCCAGACAATTGTACGCTCCTCATCGATACCTATAATGTCCTTAAGTCCGGATTGCCAAATGCGATTCGTGTATTCAAAGAAATGAACGTGCAGCGGATGGGCGTGCGCATTGACAGTGGCGATATCGCCTATCTTACAAAATGTTGCCGTGAAAGACTGGATGCGGAAGGGCTTACCGAATGCAAGATTGTCGTGTCCAATTCGCTTGACGAATGGCTGATTCGCGACGTGATTTTGCAAGGGGCGCAAATCGATTCCTTCGGCGTCGGAGAACGGCTCATTACCGCGAGTTCCGAGCCTGTATTCGGGGGTGTCTACAAGCTTTCGGGTATCGAAGAAGATGGGGAAATTGTCCCAAAGATGAAAATTAGCGAGAATGTGGGAAAAATTACGAATCCGGGATTCAAAAATCTCTATCGCCTTTTTGATAAAACAAGCGGACGTGTGGTTGCCGATGTCGTTACACTCAACGATGAAATAGCACCGGAAGGCGACGAATATATAATCTTCGACCCTTCCTTTACGTGGAAGAGAAAGAAACTTTCCAATTTTTACGCGGTGGCGCTACGCAAGCAAATTTTCGAAAAGGGCAAGTGCGTCTACAAACTCCCGACATTAGATGAAATTCGGGACACATGTCGCGAACACGTCGCGACGCTCTGGGATGAACTTCTGCGCTTTGAGAACCCACAATCGTATTATGTGGACCTTTCCGACAATCTATGGCGACTTCGGACCGGTCTTATCGAGGAATATCAATATCGGTTAGGAGGGATAAAATGAAGTATGAAATCGCTGTGACAAAGACGCAAAACCCAAAAACAAAACCTGATCCCGCGACGCTTGAATTCGGAACCGTATTTACCGACCATATGTTTCTGATGGATTACGACAAAGGGATTGGCTGGCACGATGCCCGAATTGTTCCTTACGGACCGATTGCACTCGATCCGGCAGCAGCCGTACTTCATTATGCGCAGGAAATGTTCGAAGGACTCAAAACCTATAAGACAGAAGATGGGAAAATTCAACTTTTCCGTCCGGATATGAACGCAAAGCGTACCAATGCTACAAATGAAAGACTCTGCATTCCCCTGATTGACGAAGGCTTTTATGTAGACGCAATCAAGTCTCTCGTTGCGTTCGAAAAAGATTGGGTGCCGGAACTGGATGGAACATCGCTCTACATTCGTCCATTCATTTTTGGAAATGAGCCATTTCTGGGCGTGCGCCCTTCGAATCAATACATCTTTTGCATCATTCTCTCTCCGGTGGGCTCCTATTATAAAGGGGGCATTTCTCCAACGAAGATTTTTGTTGAAGACGAATATGTTCGTTCCGTCTCGGGCGGAACCGGTTTCGCAAAGATTGGTGGGAATTATGCGAACGGACTTGCTTCGCAGGAAAAAGCGCACAAATCCGGATTTACACAGGTGCTTTGGCTTGACGGGAAAGAGCATAAGTATATCGAAGAGATCGGCACCTCCAACGCGTTTTTTGTGATCGGTGGGGAAGTCTTTACGGCGCCGCTCGACGAGGGTACCATTCTTCCCGGAATCACACGAGATGCGGTGATTCAGTTGCTGAAAGATTGGAATATTCCGGTTCGTGAAGAACGGTTTACGATTGATGATGTGACAAAGGCACATCGTGAGGGACGACTTGATGAGGTGTTTGCTTCCGGAACCGCTGCGGTCATCAGCCCGGTGGGAGAGTTGCGCTATATCGACCAAGATATGGTCATCAACCATGGGAAGATCGGTGCCTTGTCCCAAAAACTGTATGATACCATTACCGGCATCCAGAAAGGGCAACTTCCGGATACCTACAATTGGATCGTGGCTTTGTAATGCGCAGAGTTTGAGAATGAGAACACGGAAATGAATGGTGCAAAAGCAATTGTAAAGAGTTTGGAAAGAGAAGGTGTGACACACATCTTCGGCTATCCCGGTGCGACCATTGCGCCGCTCTACGATCAGTTGGCGCATTCGGAGATTCGGCATATTCTTGTACGACACGAACAGCATGCAGGACATGCCGCGAGTGGATTTGCACGCATTTCCGGAAGACCGGGAGTTTGTATGGTGACGTCCGGTCCGGGTGCCACCAATCTGATTACAGCACTTGCGACCGCATACATGGACAGCGTTCCGCTCGTTGCCATTACCGGACAAGTGTACAGCCATCTGCTTGGACGAGATGTCTTCCAAGAAGCGGATATTACCGGTTCCGCAGAGCCCTTCACAAAGTATAGCTACCTCGTGAAAAATACGGCAGATCTTCCGAGCATCATCAAAGAGGCCTTTTATATAGCGAGCACAGGAAGACAGGGACCTGTTCTGATAGACATTCCGGTGGATGTACAGCTTGCAGAGCGTGAATTTGTCTTTCCGGATGAGGTGTCCATACGTGGGTACGACCCGACCGGTGCGGGGGAAGTCAAGCAGATTCAGCAGATTCTGCAAGAACTGAAAAGCGCAAAAGCGCCGCTCATTTGTGCAGGCGGTGGCATTTTCACCGCAAAAGCACAGGTCGCATTTTCAAAATTTGTTCAGGAGACAAACATTCCTGTTGTTACGACCCTCATGGGGCTTGGCGTTCTGCCGACAGACCACCCTCTCAATATGGGACAGGTGGGGATGCACGGGAAGTCAACAGCGAACGATGCCATTGGTGAAGCCGATGTGTTGATCTTGATGGGCGCGCGCGTATCCGATCGTGCGGTGCTCTTGCCCGACAAGGTAAAGAGAAGGACCAAAATTATCCATATCGATATCGACCCTGCGGAAATCGGCAAGAACTTAGATACAACATTTTCCGTTGTCGGCGATATGGGGGAAGTCCTTGCGCAATTGCTTGCTATGAAGCCACCACGTACGGCAGATGCCTGGGTGGCGCGACTGACCGAAATGAAAAAAACGCGCAGAAACGATTACGCCGATCGCGCGAAAGGCGTAAACCCAAAGGCCTTTGTATACGAAATGTCAATCGCCCTTCCGGACAGCTATATTTATTGCGCGGATGTAGGACAAAACCAGCTTTGGTCTGCAGGGAATATCGACATTCGAGAACGTGGGCGCTTTCTCACAACCGGAGGAATGGGTACAATGGGCTATTCGATTCCTGCGGCGATTGGCGCAAAGATTGCGGCTCCGGAGCGATTTACGATTGCCGTTTGTGGCGATGGATCGTTTCAGATGTCCCTGATGGAGCTTGCAACGCTTGTACAGCACGATATCGACGTGAAAATTGTCGTGATGGTCAATGGGAAGCTCGGTCTTGTTCGGGAGATACAGACGGAGCAGTACGGTGACAACCAGATTGCCGTAGATCTTTCGGGAAGTCCCGATCCCGTTAAGATCGCCGAGGCGTACGGAATTCCCGCAAAACGTGTTCGGAATCAAAAAGAAACCATTGCGGAAATCCAAGCGATTACGCAACGTAAAGGACCTTATTTGCTAGCCGTTGAAGTGGATTCGTGGGAACCAACCCTTAGCACGAATGGCTAAGGCTCGCCCATACTGATTTGAAGGAGGAGAACGTTATGCAACATACCATTGCGGCACTTGTGGAGAACAAATCCGGCGTGCTTTCTCGGATATCCGGACTTTTTGCAAGAAGAGGCTTTAACATCGACAGCCTTGCGGTCGGTCCGACAGAAGATCCGAGTATCTCGCGCATTACGATTATTGTCAATGGCGACAATTACATTGCCGAGCAGGTCATCAAACAGCTCAACAAGCTCATTGATGTCATCAAGGTAAGTTCGCTCACTGAGATTGAGACAACACGACGGGAACTTGTTCTCGTCAAAGTAAAAGCAGATGAGAAAAAACGCAGCGAAATCATCGACATTGCGAAGATTATGGATTGCAATATTGTTGATGTTTCGCACACAACACTGATGCTTGAGTTTGTAAATCGTCCGGAAAGAGTAGATCTTTTAATCGATCTTTTGCAGAAATATCAGATTCTCGAAATAGCGAGAACCGGAACAATCGCGCTACAAAAGGGTAGCAAGTCTATCTGATTCAAAAATAAAAAATATCGAAAGCGTAGTTCTATGACGATCTACGCTTTTCCGCTGCATCCGAGGACGTTGCGGATTTTTCTTTGCACCATTTCCTTGATCGCTGTGCGTGCGGGTCCAAGGTATTGGCGTGGATCGAAATCGGCAGGATGCAAGGCAAAGTGCTCCCGTACGGTTGCGGTCATTGCAAGGCGCAAATCGGAGTCTATGTTGATCTTGCAAACGGCACCGGTCGCCGCCTGACGCAACATATCTTCGGGAATGCCAATGGCATCGGGCATCGCACCGCCATATTGATTGATTTTTGCGACAAGCTCGGGAATGACAGACGAAGATCCGTGCAGAACAATCGGGAATCCCGGCAGTCTGCGTGCAATTTCGTCGAGAATGTCAAAGCGCAGCTGAGGATTTTGTCCGGGTTTGAATTTGTAGGCACCATGCGATGTACCGATGGCAATTGCCAGGGAGTCTACGCCGGTTTTTTCAACAAACTCCTGAACTTGATCCGGGTCTGTATAGGAGTGTTCTTCTACATTCACATCGTCTTCCACCCCGGCAAGTTGTCCGAGCTCACCTTCAACAACGACACCATGTGCATGGGCGTATTCGACGACTTTTTTTGTGACTTCGATGTTTTCTTTAAAGGGGTGTTCGCTTCCGTCGATCATGACAGAGGAAAAGCCACCATCAATACAGGATTTACAGGTCTCGAAATCCGGACCGTGGTCAAGGTGCAATACAATGGGTAGCTGGGTATCTTCAATGGCTGCTTCAACAAGTTTGATTAAATAAACATGCTTTGCATATTTCCTTGCGCCTGCTGAAACTTGCAAAATAAGTGGCGCATTTTCTTCCAAGGCCGCCTCCGTAATACCCTGGACAATTTCCATGTTATTCACATTAAAAGCGCCAATGGCATAACCTTCGTCATATGCTTTGCGGAACATTTCTGTAGAAGTTACAAGTGACATAAGAAGAATCCTTTCTCAATAAACACGGACATCATTTTAGGAGGTCAAGATCACTATAATTTCCTCGACAGTGGCATCGGAAGGAATCTCAAAGGTGCCTGGTTTAAGAGACGTATCGAAGCCCATTGCCTGAACAGATTCCAAGAATACCGTCGTGTCCTTGATGAGTTTTGCTTCGACCAAGGACTCAGCTATGGAGTAAGCGGATTCCCCGCTTAGAATCGTAAGCTCAATGGTTTTCCCGCTTGTGCTCGAAGAAGATCCCGATCCTGTGCTCTCCGATGGTGTTTCCGTCGTAGCAGGATCTACGGACTCTTCAGTACCGGATTTTGGTGTTGAAGGTGGCACCGGTGCTTGATAGTTCATGATAGAGTGAACACGCGTAAGAATAAGAATGGTTGCAACAAGAATGATTCCGAGTGCTACCATAAGATCACTTTTGTTGTAGATAAAGTTTCTCATGGAGCAAATATATCATAATTCCGCCGATTTGTCAGCCGGATAAATGGTGACATTTTTGTGTCAATTGCAGTGGAAACCGTGTATAATACAAAACATGCAGGTGATTCATGTTACAGAAACAGAAGAAGGACAACGCCTTGATCGGTTTTTAAAAAAATACCTGCGCACCGCACCGCTGGGATTCATTTATAAAGCAATTCGCAGAAACGTAAAAGTGAATGGCGCGCGTGTTGGCGTGGAGAGCATTCTGAAAGCAGGCGATGAAATATCGCTTTATCTGGGAGACTCTCAAATCGCAGAGTTTCTCGTGAAAGAGGGAGCGCAAACACACAAAAGACAATTCAAGATTGTCTTCGAAGACGACAACCTTCTTGTTGTAACAAAGCCCTTTGGTCTGCTCACGCACGGAGATAAGCAAGAAAAGAAAAACACACTTGCAAATCAGGTCGTCGGCTATCTTATCGACAGTGGTTCCTATCTACCCGGGGAAGAGAAAACTTTTACACCAGCGTCCGTCAATCGTTTGGATCGAAACACAACCGGGCTCGTGCTTTTCGGGAAAAATCCAAAAGCACTGAGAGATTTGAATGCGATGCTTCGGCATCATGAAGATATGGAAAAGACCTATTTGACGATTGTAAAGGGACAGCTTACGGGCGCGTTACATTTAAAAGGGAAGATTGTAAAAGATGAGTTGAGAAATCTTGTAACGATTTTGCCGGAAACCGCAGAGGAGGGGCGCACGGTCGAAACCAAGGCGATTCCGGTTCAGCAATTAAATGGGTACACGCTTACGGAGGTAACACTCATTACGGGACGCCCACACCAGATTCGCGCGCATATGGCACATGCCGGATTTCCGATTGTGGGAGATGCAAAATACGGAGATAAGAGAACAAATCGATATTTCGAGCAGCGCTTTGGTCTTACGACGCAGCTGTTGCACGCGTACAAAGTGCGTGTCAACGAGGGACGTGAATCGCTGACATATTTAAAAGGGGTTGTTTTTGAAAGTGAATACCCGGAGAATATTCGAACGATCAGCAGCACATTAAGTCGTGAAGAATCCCGCGCGAGAAAATAGAATGACAGAAAAACGAATGATCGAAAATGAAAATGCCGTAACAAAACCGCCTCGACGTGTCAGCCGGGGGACCTTGATTTGGGTGAGAGATGTACTGATTGCAATCACATTCTCCCTATTGATTCTGCTGTTTATTAAGCCGACGGTTGTACGTGAGCATTCCATGGAGAATACACTGCACCCAAACGATTATGTCTTTGTGAGCAAGCAAGCGTATCGATTTGGAGAGATGCATCGTGGTGATGTTGTGGTCTTCAAATCGGACCTGAAAAGCGAAGATGGGTCTACCAAAAACTTAATCAAGCGTGTGATCGGACTACCCGGCGACAGCATCGAGATTTATGGAGGAAATGTCTACTTGAACGGAGAAAAACTGAAAGAAGACTATATTAAAGATGGTGTTACAAACGGTGTTTTGGAGAAGGTTGTTGTTCCGGAAGGTCGATTGTTTGTTATGGGCGATAACCGACAGCAAAGCAAAGACAGTCGAGACCCGGAAGTGGGATTTGTCTCAGAAAAAGAGGTTCTTGGCAAAGCCTTTTTCCGTTTGTATCCATTGAGCAATGCAGGAGCGATACATTAACGATGGCTCTTTCGAAAAAAAAATCACGCACTCTTGTAAACAATCGCAGTGCCGGGTACGAATATCATATCGAAGAACGAATCGAAGCAGGCATGGTTCTCACAGGGACAGAGATTAAGTCTTTGCGCATGGGAAAGGCAAGTTTGCGGGAAAGTTATGCAAGAATCCGAGATGGAGAAATATTCCTCTACGGTATGAACATTGCGCCCTACGAGAGGGGCAATATCTATAATGTGGACTCCTTGAGACCTCGAAAACTGCTCTTAAACCGAAGAGAGATTCGTATGCTCACAGAGCAGGTGCAGCAAGAAGGTCGCACCATCATCCCCTTGCGTGTGTATCTGAATGATCAGGGACGGGCAAAAATTGAGATTGCCCTTGCACGAGGGAAAAAACTGTACGACAAACGCGAGACGATTGCAAAGAAAGATGTTGAACGCCGAATGAGACAACACGTACAAAAGGAATTGTAAATACACCAACGGGAAGCCTTTTCCAACGGTACGTAATGTTTCATTGGTAAATCAATAATCTACATACAGTTGGGTATATAAAAAGCAGTATAAGCTGTTGGTGAAGCTTCATTGACACTCATGAAAAGTGAGAATAGAATTAATCTGATGAATTAGATGTAATTATCATTAAGTGATGAGAAGGCAAAAGGGAAATCATCTTGGAAAACAAACGAGATTTATTGATAGTCGATGATATTGATATAAATCGAATCATTATTGCTGAACTATTTAGCGATAATTATAATATTTTGGAAGCTGAAAACGGAGAAGAAGCTCTCAAGATTATCAACTCCGAGAAGTACGATTTTTCAATCATTTTGTTGGATCTGGAAATGCCCATTGTCGATGGTCTTGGCGTTTTGCGTAACATGAAGGAGACCGGGAAAATCAATCACATTCCGGTTGTGCTCATTACCAGCGATGACGACGATAAAAATGCTTTGGAGAGCTATGGGCTCGGCGTTTCAGATGTCGTACACAAGCCGTTCAATTCCTCGATTGTTCTGCAGCGTGTTCAGAATGTAATCGATTTGTATGCCTATAAAAACCATCTCGAAAAGACGCTATTGAAACAAAAGCAGGAACTGATTGCGCAAGGGGAGCGAATCAAACGGATGAACTTCTCTCTCATCGACACGTTATCGGCAACGGTTGAATTTCGGAATGTGGAATCCGGGAAACACATTATGAGAACGCGACTGCTGATCAAGGTTATTCTTGAAAGCATCCGAGATAAATATTCGTTTACCGATGAGCAATTGGAACTCATTTCGTCTGCAGCGGCTCTTCACGATGTCGGGAAAATTGCAATTCCGGACGCCATACTTTTGAAGCCCGGGAAGCTTACGGAAGAAGAGTTCGAAATCATGAAAGAGCATACGGTGAAAGGCTCCGAAATTTTAGAAACGCTGGATCTTTTGAAAGATAAAGAGTATTATCAGTATTGCTACGATATTTGCCGTCATCATCATGAACGTTGGGATGGCGCAGGTTATCCGGATGGTCTGGTCGGTTTCGAAATACCCATTTGGGCACAGGCGGCATCACTGGTGGATGTCTATGATGCGCTTACGAGTAAGAGAGTCTACAAAGACGCCTATTCGCACGAGCAGGCAATTGACATGATTCTGAACGGCGAATGCGGTGTATTTAATCCGGACATCCTGAAAATACTTTGGGATGATGCGGAGATACTCAAATCGTTGGCAGAGAAAATTGCCACGGAAGAAAAAAACAGCTGAGGTTCATTCAACAGATATTCCCACATTTTGGTGTACGGGGATGTAATGGTTTCGACGGGGGTGTAGAAGTAGGATAAGCGAGCCGCAGTTGCCCAGTCTGCGTAATAAGGGGCGCGTTAAAGATAAACGGAAAAACTAACAAATCTTTCGCACTGGCTGCTTGATCAGCCCGCGACGTCTCTCGTGATTCACCTGTAGGTTACGAATCGGACGCAAGAATACAGGAAAACTCTGTGTGAGTTCTCGGTAGCACAGGGGACCAACGAGATAGTCGCTTTTGCAGATTGCCGAATGAACTGTAGAAACGGCGAAACATCGATCATCGGATGCGCTCGGAGAAAATCCTGATGGAAATGCTTTCGGACGTGGGTTCGACTCCCACCATCTCCACCAAAACACAAAGAACCGTTGAAATTTCAACGGTTTTCGTGCGTTTAACCGAGGTCTTCGCCCTGTAGGGTGTGGACTTATGCATTGCAATTCGCAAAGCGAGTGCTATAATTACAACAGAGAACAACATGTTTCTGACGCTTAGACCAACAACTTGCTCGAGGCGAAAGACGTATAAGAGTTTATCCTTGCGCCTTTCGTGGGCGCATTTTTTATTGAATCAGATGGCAGGACCTCTTCCAAAGCCATCGATCAAAGATTTAAAACAGGAGGGTTTGTATGGATACACGGGTTGCGATTGTCGGGATCATTGTCGAAAATCGAGATTCGGTAGAGAAGATCAATGGCATTTTGCACGAGTACGCCGATATCATCATTGGGCGCATGGGGCTACCTTATCGCGAGCGGAACATGAGCATCATCAGCGTTGTGGTGGATGCACCGCAGGAAGTGATTAGTGCGGTTTCCGGGAAAATCGGACGTCTGGACGGCGTTAGCGTAAAGACGGTGTATTCGTTATGAAATCCCTCGTCGATAAATTGGAGAAAGAGCGTATTCTTTCGCGTGACGAGTTTAAACAGCTTCTGTCAGAGAAAAACGAATATCTTTTCGAGCGGGCGCGGGCAGTGCGCCATGAAGTTTACGGGAATGAAGTTTTCATGCGCGGTCTTATTGAGTTCACGAATTATTGCAAGAACAACTGCTATTATTGTGGGATTCGTGCCGGAAATAAGAATGCGCAAAGGTATCGGCTCAGCCGAGCGCAGATTTTGGAATGTTGCGAGCTGGGCTATGAACTGGGTTTTCGTACCTTCGTTCTGCAAGGCGGAGAAGATCCTGCATACACAGATTTCGTTGAAATTGTGAAGGATATACGGACTGCTTACCCGGATTGTGCGATAACCTTATCCATCGGCGAGCAAAGCTACGAAACCTATAAAACCTTGTTTGAGGCAGGTGCAAACCGATATTTGCTGCGCCATGAAACGGCGAACGATGCACATTACAAACAATTGCATCCGGAAGGCATGTCGCTGGAAAACCGTAAGAAATGTCTGTGGAACTTAAAGGAAATCGGCTTTCAAGTAGGGTGTGGATTTATGGTTGGCTCGCCCGGGCAGACGATGGATTGTATCGTGGACGATTTGCGATTCATTCACGAATTGCAACCTGCTATGGTAGGCATTGGTCCGTTTATTCCACACAAAGATACGCCGTTTAAAGATTGCAAGGCAGGAGATTTCCAACTCACCTTAAGGCTCCTTGCCGTGTTGCGACTCATGAAACCCGATTTGCTTCTTCCGGCGACAACGGCGCTCGGAACCCTCGACCCGCAAGGCAGAGAACAGGGTATTTTGGCGGGAGGAAACGTGGTTATGCCGAATCTTTCGCCGGTCGATGTACGAAGTAAATATATGTTGTACGATAATAAAATTTGCACCGGAGATGAGGCTGCCGAATGCCGAAGCTGCATGCAGTGGCGAATGGTAAGTATAGGTTATGATGTAGTGATTTCAAAGGGAGATCCAATATGTATCATGTAAAATCAATGAAGGCTGAGGAGTTTATCGACCATGACGAGATTATGGCGACACTCAAATGGGCCGATGAAAACAAAGACAATACGGAGTTGATTGACGAAATACTCCGGAAGGCGACAGAGAAAAAAGGACTAACGCATCGCGAGGCAGCACTCCTATTAGATTGTGGTGCGACGGACCGAATTTTCACCCTTGCCAACGATATAAAAAAGGAATTCTACGGCAATCGCATCGTGCTTTTTGCACCGCTCTACCTCTCCAATTACTGCGTAAATGGCTGCGCGTACTGTCCCTACCATGGTCAAAATACGCATATTGCGCGCAAGAAGCTCACACAAGAGGAGATTGCGCGTGAAGTTGCCGCCCTGCAAGATATGGGGCATAAGCGTTTGGCGATAGAATCGGGCGAGCATCCGAAATACAGTCCGATTGAATACATTTTGGAGTCGATAGCGACGATTTACAGCGTAAAACATAAGAATGGTGCGATAAGGCGGGTGAACGTAAATATTGCGGCGACAACGGTGGATGAGTACCGTATGCTTCGTGACGCGGGCATCGGCACCTACATTCTTTTTCAGGAAACCTATCACAAAGAGAGCTATGAGCGTCTGCATCCATCCGGACCGAAGAGCAATTATGCTTGGCATACCGAAGCGATGGATCGTGCAATGCAAGGTGGCATCGACGATGTGGGCGTAGGGGTTCTGTTTGGACTTGAACGATACCGTTATGAATTTACGGCACTTATGATGCACGCAGAGCATCTCGAAGCGGTCTTTGGTGTGGGTCCGCATACCGTGAGTGTGCCGAGAATCCGTGCAGCGGAAGACATCGATCCGGATTCGTTTGGCAATGGTATCGACGATGAGACATTTGCGAAGATTGTCGCTTGCATAAGAGTTGCTGCGCCATACACGGGCATCATCATTTCGACGCGGGAGAGTAAGGAATGCAGGGAACGTGTGTTGGATGTGGGTGTGTCGCAGATAAGTGGCGGTTCGCGTACCAGCGTTGGCGGTTATGCGGAAGC
>JAITTH010000079.1 GCA_031287295.1 Eubacteriales Family XIII. Incertae Sedis bacterium | reverse complement strand
TGTACCGTACCGTCCATGCCGGAAACGATGACCCCGTCTGAAGATGCATTGATGATGCCATTAATCGTCAATTGCATGTTTTTTACAATCGCAAGTTCATTCGCGATGCGTTCCACTTCCGAGACATCTAAAAATGCATAACTCAATCCGATTTGCCTGCTCTTATCTATAATAGGCACCGCAGTCACAAGCACCGGCAGAGACTTTACCGTTCGTCGCCCCGTCGAATTATCCACCGGCGGTATTTCGTTTTGCTTCTGCCCAATCTTTCCTACCGAAGACGCCAGTCCTATAATCTCGGGAAGCACCTTGCTGAGCACCTGCCCTTGTACGTTTGCTGCCTTCAACCCAAACATTCTCTCTGCCATCGGGTTAATCCGTATAATGCAATCCCGGTCATCCACAATAATAATACCTTCATGGTTGACGCAGAACATCGCTTCCAAAGTTGCTGAAGACGTAAGAATAACATTGAGGCTTGCTTTTAGGTATTCACCCATTCCGATTGTCCCGCAAACAATCCCTTTGTCGTCCAAAACGATTACACTATCCACTCGGCTTTTCTCTACACGGAAGACCAGCGAAACCTCATCATATTCGAGGTTTTCGTTGATGGTAATCGGATTTTGAACCATATACATCTTGCAAGGAATGTCCAAAGAAACGCCATCTACAAGGGCGCGTAAAAGTCGCTTCCTTGGAAACCCACCTACCAAGCGATTGTCCTTGTCTACAACGGGTAGAATATTGTTTCGCGAAGAATTGTAATAATCGACGGCTTTACGAATGGGATCTGTAGGTCTAAGAAAGTCGATATTTCGATCCATCATCTGTTTTACGAGCAACCCTTGTGTGGGCAATGAACTTGTTTTTTCTCGCATGTGACCTAGATCCCCTTTTTTGTAATCGCTTGGAACTGATTCTGACTAACGATAGTATTTTTTTCCTAATGAAATTTCTTCTGAGAGTAGCTCTTTTATTTCGTTGTTTTCGAGGCGTACAACAAGTGCTCCGCTTTCAAGAACATCTTCTGCTGTACCTTGATGGATTTCTCCATTGGATGATACGGTGATTGTCGCACCAAGTGTAATGTTTTTTTCGATCCACTTTTCCCGAATGTACGCATACCCATTTTGGCGGAATGCCACCATGTGGGTATCCCATGCACGAAGGAACGCGCGAATGAGTTTCATTCGTGAAACCCGTTTCTTTGTCACGATTTGTAGAGAAGTGCTACGATCTCTGTACTCCACATCGAAATCTGTCTCCGCTTGATTTACATTGATGCCGATTCCGATAACCGCATAACCCCTTCCACCGGGCAAAGTGCTTGCTTGTGCAAGAATGCCACAAATTTTTCTTCCGTCTATAAGCACATCATTTGGCCATTTGATGCCAACGTTTAACCCCAAAACATCTTCCACAGAATTCGCAACAGCGACAGCTGCGAGCAACATATATTGTGCTGCGATAGGATTTTCTTTGGTAGCCTGCACAATGAGAGACATCGTAATGCCTGTACCGGGGGGAGAATGCCATGAGCGACTCAGTCTTCCTGACCCGGCAGTCTGATAGGCACCGGAGACTATTGTTCCATCCTTTGCGCCGGTTTGCGCAAGAGTCGCTGCCACGATGTTTGTGGAGGAAACTTCTCGGTAGGCAATGATGTCGTGCCCAAGCGTGTGCAACATTTTGTGTGCACTTTGAACTTCCCTTTGTTTCTGCTTCTCTTCAGGATTCAATAGGCCTCCTGTACACCTGTACGACAAACTGGACAATCTTCTGTGCTTATCTTAACAGACTTTGTCAAACTACTCAATACAAAAAGGCACCGCATAAAACGCAGTGCCTTTTTATGTATCACCAAATTCGAATTCTTACGTCATAAGCCCTGTCGGGTCTACTTTCGTCTTTAAGATTTCGAGAACTTCTTTTGTCGGAGGTTCTGCGGGAACCGCCTTGGAGAGATCGAGTTCAAAGCCTGTATTTTCCTGAATAAATTCAGGGGTGCAGCCTTCGAAATACTCTGCCAGATACATTCTCTTGTCTTCACCGAAACGCAATACGCAATATTCCGTGATGACAGCACGTGGACCTTTATTCGGATCAAGACCCGCATTCGCACGTCCATTAGGACCATCTACCCAACCGGGACTCGTGACATAGTCGATGTTTTCCGTGAAACGACGCTTCTCGTGTTTCATGACGGTTACGGTATCGCAGTAGGTCGCAATGCCGTTTGCACCGCCTGAACCTGTGAAACGACTATGTGGTGCAAAATAATCGCCGATAGAGGTTGAATTTAGATTTCCGTACGGATCGATCTGTGCGCCGCCCAGGAAGCCCTTATCGATGAGTCCGCGTTTTGCATAAACCGACTGAAACGCGAAGTAGCGATACTGCGGCCAGAGTGCACTCGCATGATAATTCAAACGAAGATCGCTGACGCTCGTCGGAACTTCCTGCGGATTTCCTTCAAACAATCCCGACTCCAAAAGCAAGGATGCGGTCGGTGCATGTGTATTCTTCGCAAGCGTTGCGCCAATCAAGGGAAGACCGGTTCCAACGATGTATGTCTTTCCGTTCTCCAATTCACGCGAGAGCGCGATGGCCATCATTTGTTTTGTTGTCCATTCCATTCTATTGCCCTCCTATCCTTACTTGCGTTTCAGACCCGGCACATAGCCGACGCCTTCTTGCACACGCAGATTCAACAAATTCGATGCGCCCCATTTATCGAGATATTCGTTATGATCTGCAACATCGTCCACATACTCTTTGATGAAGGCATCAAAGGCTTCACCGCTCTTGCTGACTTGCTCATACTTAATGAAGAATCTTGGATCCATATCGTGAACGCCAAAACACTGCGAGGGATGACAACCAAATGCCATCGGAACGACAGCATCAACAACCAAACCTGTAAGCGTATTGAGTTCCGGATTGTGACGAATCTCATCATCAGAAACGATGCGGTCTGCGGAAATGATCGTGTGTTTCGCAGCCATCGCAATATCCATATCTTGGAACTGAGGACCGTTGATACGGCACGTTCCGTCTGGACTGGCGACCTGTGCATGGACGAGAGCAACGTCAATCTTAGGTGTCGGAACAAGGCAAAGCTTGCTACCGGGGTCAAAGGGATCTTCTTGGATGACGAATTTTTTTGCAGGGAGCTTCGGATGCTTTTTACGCTCTTCCTCGCTGATGCCCCACTTTCGTTCCAGATCTGTGCCGAGCATATTCTTAACGGGCATGTAGGAGAGTCCCAACGCTGCACCGTGATAGGCAATTGTCTGTACATCTAAGCTGTAGTCTTCAAAAAGAAGGCTATGTTCTTTTTCTATCGCATTGCGGAACCTTCTGCATACCTGCGAGAACCCCGAGTTGGCGATATAAGAGATATTGATGGCTGTTACCAATCCTGCGCCGATGAGCATATCGATCTCACCACCGGACGGTCCACCTTCAATATAAAGATTTCCGATTCTTTGTTTGATAATCTCACGGACGAGACCATAGGGACGGCGGTTCGTTACAAACCCTCCGATCGCAATCATGTCGCCCGGTTTGAGATATGTCGAAATGGCTTCTTGTGCGCTTACGACCTTGCTCATTCAGATACCTCCATATTCATGTGCCTTTACGAGGTTATTTTTTCCCGGACACGACTGGCATGTCCGGGAAATATAACCTGTGCTTTTCGGGAATGAACCCGAGAAATTCTGAACTTTACTACTGTGCGTTCGGAAGCTTTGTCTTGTCTTTCTTATCCGGGAAGATAAGGGAGAAGATGAGCGTCATAACAAACGCTGTAACAACAGCTGCATATGTTTCTGTGATGTTGTTGTTGATCGGATATGCACCTGTGTTGAGCTGAACGACCTTCCAGACTACCGCGACAATTGTTGTCAAGGCGATGGAAACGATAGCGCCGTTCTCGGAAGATTTCTTCCAGTAGATACCGAGGAGCAGTACGATAAAGATCGCACCACGCAGCGAATATGCCGCATAGACGATGTCGAGTACCGCTGTGAGGTTTACGAGAGCGATTGCGCCGATGGAGCAAACAACGCCCGAGAGTGCTGTAAGCAGACGAGCTGTAAACATTTTTTGTTTGTCTGTTGCATCCGGCTTCAAAACTCTTTCATAGATGTCCTTGGACATCATCGTGCCGGCAGCAAGGATAATCGGAGATACCGTCGAAAGAATCGCCGCGAGAATCGAAGCGAGAACGATACCACCAACAGCCGCAGGCATTGTGCCCATCAGGTTCGGAAGTGCCAATTTTGCGTCCGTCACACCTGTGGTCTTGTTGAGCAGACTATCAGCAAACTCTGCATCTGTGTGGTTCAGGACTCTTGCAGACATACCCATCATGGCTGTGAACAGACCGAAGGGTGCTGCGCAGAGCGCTGTGAGGAAGGATGCTTTTCTTGCTGTCGGAACGTCTTTCGCCGCAAGTACGGGCTGCAGACCTGCCTGAGCAGTACAAGCACCGAGCAAGGAAGCGATGAGCCAAGAAGACACTTTCGGGAAGCCGATGGTCATCGGACTCCAGAAGCTTGTCTCTGTGCCTTTTGCCGCAAGGTCTGCTTCAACCTCTTTCAGACCGCTTGTGAAATCGCCCCAGCCGCCAACTGCCTTAATCGCAAAGATGAGACCGACGATAACGCCGCCATACATCGCAATCAAGTGAAGTTTGTTCGTGCTTGCAACCGCGTTCATGCCACCTGCCAACGTGTAGACGATGAAGATGACAGCAAAGCCGATAACAGCAACATTGAAGTCGATATCGAGCATGGACTGTCCAAGTTTACCGGCAGCGATCATCTGAGACAGACCAACTGCAAGCATTACGATCGTAAGAGCAACGGAGGAAACAACACGAGCGCGAACGCCGAAGAAGTTTTCAACGATACCATTGATCGAAATTTGGTTCAAGCTACGATATAGTTTGGCAAAGAAAATTGCCAGGAAGCAAACGCCAATGCCGTTTGCAACTGTGTACCACGCACCGGAAATACCGGAGTTGAAACCATACTCGGATACGCCTGTTGTAGACGTTCCACCGAGCCACTCTCCCGTTGACGATGCTACGATTGCGAATACGCCGAGTTCTGCACCATGGAAGGATTCAGAGCTCTTGGTCTTCTTGTTCGAAAGCACGCCGATGATTACGGTAATTACAAAATATGCAATAATGATAATTACTTGTGCACTCATAAAAAATAACTCCTTTACTTTGCGACGCTTTGATGCCGTTTCGGCGGATTGTCCTTCGAATCGGATCCTATGAAGCAATCGCTTTTATGATAAGTGATTTCTCGATCTCGGTGAGCGGAGTTGCAAACGCCGCGATCGAATTGTAGGTCATTCTTTATTTTTTAGACATTCACCCCCTTCCGAAATACATTTATTCTCTATTTGAGATATAAGTACATTGTTATTATACGCAAAAACCGTACCAACTTTATATTTTTGTTGCGAAATAATTCACCATTTTTTCGCATCCTGAACATAATCTTCACAAATAGCGTACTTCCATAGTTTTTTGAATTTTCCTTACAATTATAAAAAACCCTCCTGACACGAAGGGTTTTCTGCCTGTTCCAAAAGGATGATGAAGTCAAACCAAATATGTATGAATACCGTACAAAGGCAATAATGATGTATGGTTTTCCTTACACTTTCTCCATTTCGACAAGAAACCGACCCCCTGAGGAGTCGGTTTCTTAAAACCCTATTTGTGGTTTGAATCCGTCTAATTAACCAACGCTGACTCTGGGCGTAATCGCCTGATGAATCGCACAGAAGGACTTCGGATTCTGATAGAAGGAGCCTACGAATGCCTTGCAGTAGTCGCGGAGTCTCGGGAGGTCAACGATTTCGTCAACATAACCTTCGATTGCGCAATCTGCCGGGCGGGACTTCTTCTCGTACAGTTGGATAACATCGTTCATCTTCGCGATGGTGCCATCCAGTGCAATGCCGTCATCCTCATCCTTAACAAGACGACGAGCAAACATAGCAGCTGCAGCGGTCTCGCCGTGCATGACGTAAATTTCCGTCAATGCCGTACCGAGTGTGATGCAGTTGTTGTTGTTCGCCTGCGGTCCGCCGAGAACGTAGTGCGCAGCAGCTGCACCCTTACGAAGGACAACAGCCATCATTGCATTATCGCTCTGCTCGATGGAGTAAATGAGGGACATTCCGAGACCGAGCATTTCTGCTTTTTCCGCCGTATCGCCAACGTCGATACCGGTGGTGTCTTGGATCCAGATGAGCGGAATGCGATCGCGACCTGTGAGGGTTACGAATTCATTCATCTTGATGAGACCTTCACGATACAGCTTGCCACCGACCGTCGGGTACTCAGCATACTTCGGAGGTGTGAACAGACCGGAGTTGTTCGCGATGAACGCTGCCGGGAATCCGTCGATCTTTGCAAGTCCGCAGTACATTTCGGGGCCATAGTCCGGGCGGAATTCAAGGTGTTCGCTGTTGTCGAAGATGCGGGAAAGCACATCCGGCATGGAATAGTTGCGCTTCTGGTTGAACGGGATGATGCTGTACAGATCTTCGCCGGGATACTTCGGTTCTGCCGGTTCTGCAACGCGGAAGAAAGTGGGATCGTACGCCGGAAGCGTATCCATGTAACGCTTGATATCGTCGAGGACTTCTTCTTCTGTTTCACAGACGTCACGGATGAATCCTGTGCTGCCCTGATGAATCTCAACACGACCCGGAGGCGTCGCCTGCAGTGCTCTCGTGTTCTTGATGAGACCCGCAGCAACTTCGTCATCGATATAGCCTTTTGGAGACATACCGCTCACGATGCCGGCACCGCCAACAGACATGTTTGCCTTTTTATGTGCAATGAGAACCGAGGGGCTGATCGCATGATAGCCACCACCCGCCGGGTTTGTTCCATAGAAACCAACGATGATTGGAATTCCGAGCTTCTGCAGTTCCGCATGACGGAAGAACGGTGCGCCGCTTCCTCTGCGGTTCGGGTAGATGAGCTCCTGCTCGTTCAGCTTAACGCCGGAGCAGTTCAAAATCCATACCAACGGAAGGTGCAAACGTTTCGCGATGTTCGTGACACGCAGTACGTTGTCTGCCTGACCTGCAAGCCATGCACCGGCGATTACGCGGTTGTTGAACGCAATAACAATTGCCCATTTGCCACGAATCTTTGCAAGACCGTCAACGACGTTGGACTGACCTTCTTCGTTATGGCGCCAGTTGTAAATCGTGTGAAGCGGGCACCATGTACCGGGATCTACCAGATACTCAATGCGTTGCCATACATCCCATTCACCCTTCGGGTTCATGTTTTCGGGAGTACGATTTTTCGGAACGCTCTTGTTCTTAATTACATCTACTTTCTCTGCGATGTCTGCCTCAACGGCTTTAATCTCTTCGACGTTCTTACCCAGAACGCGCTTCAGAGGTTCACCAATATCCGGCATCTTCTCAAAGTAAGGATGCATTGGGAATCCATATTTTACTGCCATTTCAATATCCTTTCTCTAATTGTGATACTGCAAAACGATAACGAATACAAACTGCTTCCTTGTTCAACTTGAATAAGGAAGCAGTTTATGACATAGGGTTAAAGACCGCCGTCTGCAATAACCTGCTGCACGATGGTAATATAAAGTCCCGTGAGGATTGCGGAGGTAATAACACCGCAAATCGACGCACCCATCGCATAGTTTAGGATAATACAACGTTTGTTGGCCTTTTTCGCGACCTTCTGCGCAACTTTTGCCGTAGAAGGTACACAGGAAACACCTGCAATACCGATAATCGGATTGTAGTGCTTCCCATTCATAAAGTAGACAATGTAACCACCAAGGATACCACCGCAACCGGAAATAAACAGCGCCGTGATACCGAAGATAAGAAGTGGCAGGATTGTCGGATTGAGCAGAGTGCCTGCTTCGCAAAGAACGCCGAGGAGGAGTCCGAGGAAGAAGGTTGCTGTATAAAGGAATGTGCTTTCAAGAAGCTCCATGTACTTGAATACGCCGGATTCTTTGATGGCATTTCCAAGGAAGAAGCTCATGAACAGAGGCGCCGCTACCGGGAAGAGCAAGCAGAGCAGTGTTCCGGCAAGCACGTCGAAGGTGAGTTTCTGATTGCTCGTAATCTCGACTTCGTTTGCGACCTTAACAACCGCACCACGCAGTTCTTTCGGAATAAGCGCACGGCACATAAACGGATATCCGCCATAGCATAGACTCAGATAGAGGTACGCAATAACGGTAATCGGAACAAATACGTCCGGAGCCAACATGAGCGAGGCGAACAGTACCATAGGACCGTCTGCACCGCCGACGATGGCGATAGAAGCTGCCTGTCCGATATCAAGGTTACCAAGATTCACTGCGAGCGGGAAAGTCAGAATGGTTCCGAGTTCCGCGAACATCGCGATAATCATGCTCGTAAACGGGAATTTCATCAGATTTCCGACGTCAGAGATAACGCCGATACCCATGAAGACCAAGCATGCAATAAGACCGTTACTAAATGTAAATGTAAAGACAGGTTGCAGGAAGTCGATCTGCAGAATATTTGTCAGGTTCGAGATCCCGGCAGCAGTATCTGTGGTAATCGTAGATTCCAAGAAAAGTGTCGAGAATTCACGTCCTGTGTATTCTGCCATATCCGGGCTCATTACAAGCACGCCGGCATTAACCATACTCATACCAATACCCATGGGGATCATGATGAGTGGCTCAAGAACTTCTTTTTTACCGAGATAAACCATGCCTGCACCAAGGAACATCAATACGATACGTGCAATGACGATCTTCGGTTCCTGTGAGAACATACTTCCAATGCCTTGGAAAAGTGTTGCTAAATCCATATCAGCTTACCTCCCCTTCCTTCGCTACGGCCGGGGCTGCAGCCTTCTTCTTCGATGTTACGATTACGATGAGCTTAATGATAGCTGCCATAATCGTTGCAATAACAAACCCCAAGAAGTAAACTTCAAGTGCTAAAATAACTGCTTGCATTTTTTTACTCCTTTCCCGCCGGGGTCTTTGCGTCCTTCGGTTTCATCTCTTTCCGCACCATAATGGTGTAGAGGATGGCCATTAGTACGACACCCACAACTGCGACGCCAATCGTCACCGGTGTTACTGGAATCATATTTTTCCTCCTTCAAAATAACCGATAAATTAAGTATTATTCCACGATCGTAAACCGCCACGCACAATACCAATCATCTGGGTGCGCGTCGGGAGGACAGCCGACACATTCGGTCTTTATCCTCGGATCAATCGCTTTCGCAAAATTCGTATACTCGACCAAACCTGCAGACTTACAAGGATAATCTTCCAAGCCTTTTTTGGTACGAGCACTTTGCACACGACAATCGTTCATCTGGAAAAGAATGCTGTTCGGACTCTCGTCGATGATTGATTGTTCGTTTATGTACGCATACAGTCGATATGTAAGCGCTTTTTTCAACCCCTCGAGGCCTGCACCCTCTTTGGGAAGGTGCAGGAGTCTTTTTACAGACCACGCCTCAAAAGGTGAAAACCAAGCCCAGCATGAATCGTTACAACGCTTCGCATCCATCATGCCGTCTTCAAATTCTACAGACTGAAACCAGACCCCGTCTCCTGCAAGCCAACCTGTGGCAACACCCTCAACCAAATCTTTCAGCTGTTCTTCGGGCATTGCCAGTAGAGGTTCCGGTTTCCCCTCTGTAAGGGAAAATCCGAGAATCTTTCCAAGCCGTTTCAGTTGGATGCCCTTGCTCTGCTCGTATGCCCGATCCAGAACATCAAGCGCTTTTTCGAATCCCATTTGATGTTCCACTTCTTTGAACCAAAACACATGATGCATCACGGTTCTATGAAGTAAATCAATCACAAGATCGGCAAGCTCTTCCCGGCTCATTCCCTCTAAATACTGTTTGCCCATTCTGGCTCCTATACCATTTTCTTGAATTCTTCGGTGAGGAGCGGAACGACATCGAACAGATCACCAACGATACCATAATCGGCAACGTTGAAGATGTTCGCATCTGCGTCTTTGTTGATCGCAACGATAACCTTAGACGTACCCATACCTGCAAGGTGCTGGATCGCGCCGGAGATTCCGCAAGCGATATACAGTGTCGGTGATACAACCTTACCGGTCTGACCGACCTGGAATTTTTGTTCAATCCAGCCCGAGTCAACTGCGGCACGAGAAGCACCAACAGCTGCGCCGATGACATCTGCACAATCTTCGAGAATCTTGAAGTTTTCAGGACCCTTCATTGCACGACCACCGGAAATAATGATGTTTGCTTCGACGAGCTCCGGACGGGAAGAAGCCGCAATAATGACTTCTTTCACAATCGCCTTGATATCTGCTGCATCAATGTCTGCTGTCTCTGTGGAGACTTCCGCTTTCTTGGATGCATCAGGTTCAGCAACGGCATACGTATTCGGACGAACCGTCGCGAGGACCGGTTTGTCTGTCAGAACGACGCTTGCATAAGCTTTTCCAGCATAGACCGGACGGCTGAACTTCAAATAGTTCGCATCGTCAACTTCAGCGCCCGTAACGTCGGAAGCAAGACCAACACCGAGTCTCTGTGCAAGACGCGGAGCAAGATCTTTACCGATTGCTGTATTTCCGAGGAGTACCGCATTCGGATCGCCGGCTTTGATTACTTTATTCAGGACGGATGTGTATGCGCCTGTTGTGTAATCTTCGAGCTTATCATCTTCAACGATGATTACTTTGTCCGCGCCATAAGAAGCAACGGTGTCTGCAAGACCGGCAATGCCCTTGCCGAGAATAACGGCAGTGAGAGGCTCACCTTTGGCAGCGGCAAATTCTTTGCCCTTGCTGACCAATTCCAGCGAAACTTTACGGATTTCGCCTTTTACTTGTTCAATTACAACCCAAATTCCGTTTGGCATGTCTTTCTCCTTCCTTTCTTAGATAACCTTTGCTTCTTCGCGCAGCAGCTTTGCAAGCTCAGCCGCGGTATCCGCCGCTTCGCCGGTAAGCTTTTTGCCGGCCGCACGAGCAGGAGGCAAGCTATACTCAAGGACATTGGATTTCGCCGTCGCATCGACGCCGAGATCTGCCGGAGTAAGAACGGTGAGATCCTTTTTCTTCGCCTTCATGATTCCCATCATAGAGGGAAGACGGGGCTCATTAAGACCCTTCTGCGCTGTGAAGAGTGCAGGAATCGGAATCTCGATGGTTTCTGTTCCGCCGTCGATTTCGCGAGAAACCGTTGCGGTCGAACCTGCGATGTCAAGCTTAAGAATGCTCGATACCGACGGGATTCCAAGAACTTCTGCTGCACGAACCGCAACCTGGCTCGAACCATCGTCGATTGCGATACGACCTGCAAGAACGAGATCGTACGGAACCGTTGCGATGGCTTTTGCAAGATATTCGGCCGCAACAAATTCATCAATCACGCCGAGACTTGAAATATCGACATGGATGCCCTTGTCTGCGCCCATTGCAAGTGCCGTGCGAATTGCTTCGGGAGCTTTCTCGCCGCCAACACTGACGATTGTTACTTCGTCTGCACCGCCGGCTTCTTTGATCTTCAGCGCTTCTTCAATTGCAAATTCGTCGAAAGGATTCACGACGAGCTTAACGCCCTGATCGCTAATCTTGCCACCGGAAATTGCAATGACTGCTTCCGTATCAAATACCTGTTTAATTGCTACAACAATATTACCCATTTATAACCTCCTGTAATAAATCGTTGGTTAGAGTACCGGACCGTCTTTCAGGACCTTGCTGGAGACGACCATACGCTGAACTTCGCTGGTTCCTTCATAGATCTCAGTGATCTTCGCATCACGCAGGAAGCGCTCAACGGGGTATTCACGAGTGTAGCCGTATCCGCCATAGATCTGAACCGCTTCTCTTGCAACTTCGTTTGCCACTTCCGATGCTATGCACTTTGCAGCAGCAGCATAGTAAGATACAGGAACTTTGTGCTCACTTGCAACAAAGGCAGCTCTGTAGACGAGCAGACGAGCTGCATCAATCTTCATTGCCATATCTGCAAGCTTGAACTGTGTTACCTGGAAGTTGGAGATCGGCTGACCGAACTGAATTCTCTCTTGGGAATACTTCAGTGCGTTTTCGAAAGCACCCTGTGCAATACCAAGTGCCTGGGAAGCAATGCCGATACGACCATAGTCGAGTGTCTGCATCGCAACTTTGAATCCCTGACCTTCTTCAGCAAGTAGATTTTCTTTCGGAATCACAACATCTTCGAAAACGAGTTCGTATGTTGCGGAAGAACGGATACCCATCTTCTTCTCTTTTTTACCAAAGCTGAAGCCCGGTGTTCCCTTTTCCAGGATAAATGCGGCAATACCCTTGTTGCCCTTTTCTTTATCCATCTGAGCTGTGATGACATAGGTGTCAGCATAGTAACCGTTTGTGATGAAGACTTTGGAACCGTTGACAACATAGTCGCCATCCGCGTTCTTCACAGCAGTGGTCTTTGTTCCGGAAGCATCGGTACCGGCATTGGATTCGGTAAGACCGAAAGCACCCATGTGTTCGCCACTTGCAAGCTTGGAGAGATATTTTTCTTTCTGCGCCGGTGTTCCGAACATGTTGATCGGGTTTGCACCAAGGCTGGAGTGAGCAGAAATCGTGACACCGAAGGACGGGTCTACGCGGGAAAGCTCTTCTACTGTAATTGCATAAGAGATGTAGTCTGCACCAATACCGTTGTACTCTTCAGGGAAAGTAACGCCGGCAAGACCAAGTTCAGCAGCCTTTGGCCAGAATTCGATACCGAAATGTTCTTCTTCGTCTCTCTCTTCAATCCCGGGAGCCAACTCTGTTTCTGCAAAGCTACGTACCATGTCGCGAATCATATTGTGGTCTTCTGTCAAATTAAAATTCATTTTTTTCCTCCATAATATATAAGTGGTTTGCCCTGACGGGCCGCTAGATACAATTAAACCGACCGGGCAAATGGTCCGGTCGGTTCAAATTCTTACCTGTTCGGCTGATAGCCGAGCTCGATTCCGCCGATGATGCCCATGTGAATATTGGACGTTCCTTCAAGCGTTTCGAACTGTTTTGCATCTCTGAGCCAACGACCGCAGGGATACTCTGTCGAATAACCGTATGCGCCGTAGATCTTCATTGCAAGGTTTGCACCTTCTACTGCAGCTTTGCAACCATAGACCTTCGCGATGGAAGTTGCCTGCTGGCTGGGAAGCTTGTTTTCTTTGAGCCATGCAGCTCTGTAAACGAGATATTTTGCTGCATCTTCTTCGAGCTTCAGAGTAGCAATCTGGTGCTGAATCGCTTGGAACTTACCAATCGGCTGACCGAATTGGATACGCTCGTTACAATACTGTGCCGCACCTTCGCCACAAGCTGCTGCGAGAGCTGCTGAACCGGTTGCGCAACCCATACGTGTGTTGTTAAGCATCCACATACAGATCTGGAAACCTTTGCCTTCTTCACCAAGGAGTGCATCCTTCGGAATCTTGCAGTTTTCGAAAACGAGTTCGGATGTCGGTGCAGGCCACATACCAACCTTGGAATGGATTGGAATACGCTCGCAACCTTCGATATCACGATAGTCTATGACGAAGCAGGAAAGACCCTTAACGCCACCGCCTTCGCGCGTAACTGCGTAAACAAGACCGACATCGCAAGTGTGTCCGCCGGAGATCCACATTTTGGAACCGTTGAGGAGCCAGTGGTCACCCTTATCTTCCGCAGTTGTCTTCATAGCGCCTACGTCGGAACCGACATTCGCTTCTGTGATGGCAAAGCTGCCCACAAATTCGCCGCTTACGAGACCCGGAATGTACTTTTGTTTTTGTTCTTCTGTACCATACTCATTGATGGTGAATGCCGGACCCCAGCAGTTGCCGGAGATTGAAAGACGCCAAGATGTATGAACTTTTGCGATTTCATACAGTGCTGTGACAGCTTCCATCCAACCCATGCCGTTTCCACCATACTCTTCAGGAATGCTCCAACCAAGGAGACCGAGTTCGCCCATCTTCGTGAGAATCTCTCTGCGATAGTGATGGTTCTCTTCGTCTTCTTCGATGTAAGGTGCGATTTCGTCTTCAGCGAAGCGTTTCGCCATGTCCTGTACCATCTGTTGTTCTTCTGTTAATCCAAAATCCATAATAATCCTCCTAATTGTAATTTGATGAAATGCCCGGTATTTGGATCCGGGCATACCGGATTCAGACGTTCGAGTTTGAATTATTCGAGTTCTGCCAGGACCTGATCTTCTTCAACATTGTCGCCAACGGCAACGAGAATGTTCTTTACTGTGCCGTCTTCGCCGTAAACAACGTTTTCCATCTTCATCGCTTCAATGATGAATGCTTCGTCGTCTTCCGTCACAGCCTGACCGACTGCGATATTGATTTCCTTGATTTTCCCTGAGATTGTGCTGAGAATTTCTGCCATTTTTTCTTCCTCCTTTAGAATGAAGCAACGATAAATATTTATTATTTGCGCACACAGATCCGCGCACGCAGATACTAACATGCAATATAAATAATATGCAATGCACGTGCCAACATTTTCATATTCGCTGCATTGTTTTTTTTAAAGGCATTTTGAGACATCTTTTTCTTCATACAAGAAACCCTCTACCGCACCACATTTCGTCGTATATGGATATATGGTGTTTCTTTTTTGTATTCGCCCTAAATATGGAAAAGACCTTCTTTTTGTGTTTACAGAAATTTCCTTTTCCCGGCAATTCTTCTTTGGCTGCGCCTACGCCTTCCAAATTTCTGTATGGTTCTACCCTGCAAAAAGTGTACGACACCCTCACCCAACTGTTTGAATTTCCATACAGCTAGTCACATTCCTTTCCCTCCGTATTTTTTACCTCTCCTCAAAAACAGCAGGAATCTGACTTTCTGCATTGCGTAGTCACGTTTTTCGGAATTTTCTGACAAAACATACCCAAACACCTTGAATTGGAGCCGCGAAAGTGATATCTTGATATGTGTAAAAAGCAGAGAAAAATGATCGTACAGGCGGGAGGTGTTAAGTGTTTAAAATACTAGAAAGAGAAGAGCTAAACCCCACTGTGACAAGACTCGTTATCGAAGCGCCGGCAGTTGCCGAGAAAGCGAAAGCAGGACAATTTATCATTCTGCGCGTTGATAACGAGGGGGAGAGAATTCCACTTACGATTGCCAAAACAGATAAGGCAGTCGGTTCAGTAACGGTGATTTTCCAAATTGTTGGAAGTGAAACTTTTTTGCTGAATCAAAAAAACCAGGGAGACTTTATCACAGATTTTGTGGGACCACTCGGACGACCAACAAAAATAGAAGGAATCAAACGAGCTATTATTGTCGGAGGTGGCGTTGGGTGCGCCATTTCACTTCCGGTAGCAATTGCAATGCATGAACAAGGAACAAAGGTGCATACGATTGCCGGATTCCGTAGCAAAGATATCGTGATCCTCGAGAAAGACTTTCGGGAAATCAGCGACGAATTCATTCTTATGACAGACGATGGCAGTTACGGTGAAAAGGGGCTTGTAACCGACGCGCTGCGTAAATTGCTCGAATCGGGAACGCAATTCGATGAAGTCATTGCGATTGGTCCGGTCATCATGATGAAATTCGTCTCCGCAGTCACAAAGGAGTTTGGTGTAAAGACATCGGTGAGCATGAATCCGATCATGCTGGACGGCACAGGTATGTGTGGTTGCTGTAGGGTTGTTGTTGATGGGGAATTGAAGTTTGCCTGTGTAGACGGGCCGGACTTTGACGGTCACCTTGTTGACTTTGATCGGTTAATGAAGCGGAATACGATTTATAAAGAGCAAGAATCCGTACACTATTGCAGAGTTACCGGAAAGGAGGTACGAGGATAATGGCGAATATGACATTAGAAAAAGTA
>JAITTH010000071.1 GCA_031287295.1 Eubacteriales Family XIII. Incertae Sedis bacterium | reverse complement strand
GGACCTCATCCTTCACCGGCGTCGTCGCCGAATAATCCAAATAGACATATTTCATGATTTCAACTCCCTGTTTACAGGATCGTCAACGATCTCTATCGCTTCAAGCTGTCCGCGGAATGATTCGCGGAACTTTGATAGATATTCCTGTCTTAGCCTGTTTTGTTCTTCTTTTTCCGATGGGGTCAATGCGCTTTCTTTTGCTTTTTTCGCAAGTGCATTGATTCGTTCCATCTTTTCTTTTTCCAACATATTTCTAATTTTTAAGATCAATACAGTAGTAACTTACGTAATTAAAAAGAGCATGCCCTCTCCCGGCATTGTAAGAATAGAATACCATAATTCATGGAATATGTAAATTTTTTATATACTTTACCTATTGGTGTTAGTTTATAGCTATGCTATGTCAAATGAGCCTAACACAGGAGCACCTGAAATTTACCACTTGAAATCGTTTTATTACCTTGGCACATGAAGCTATACACATATTTGATCTTTCATGTTTTCAAAGGTTTTTACACCGATTCCTTTCACATTCTGGATGTCTTCAATGCATGAAAACGATCCGTTTTGCTGCCGATATTCCATTATTTTGCCCGCAGTGGACGGACCGACGCCATTGATTTGCTGCAAGGTACTCTCATTGGCGGAATTGATGTTGATTTTTCCATCCGAGTTTGCATTCCCTGTGCTTTCAGACGCCGGAACGGTTCCATCGTTTACCTCGTCGTTGGTTGGTATGTAGATACGATCACCATCCCGTAAAATGGTGGCTCGGTTCAGATCGCGAATGCAGGCATCGTCGCGCAATCCTCCTGCCGCCTCGATGGCATCAAAAACACGACTACCGGCCTTGAGTTCAATCACCATAGATTTTTGTACGGCCCCTGTTACATCAACGTAAATCAACGCTTCGCTTATCGCTGCGTTCGATGGCGTTTCAACCGTGCTCGCCTGCTCCATCGTGTCAAAAGAGGACTCGCTACGAAGCAGACGCACGTCCTGTTTTTCTGAAATGCTGTACAACAACACGGCGATTGCCAGCGCAATCAAAATGATAAAAAAAATCAAATGATTCCTTTTTTTTCGCGTAAGCGATTGAAACCATTTGTGTCGCAACAACTGTTTGAGTATGACTTCCATGTTTGTTTCCTCTCTCCTGCATGATGAAAGAACGAAGTGGCGTCCGGAAAAGTTCGGAACTGGAATATTTTACCATATCCACAAACAAAAGAAAAGTGTGTCATACATTTATGACGCTTGTCACATGAGGCCGGAGAATTTTTGCGATTTAGGTATTGATCCAAGAGAGCGATCTTCCGATGGCTTTTTCCCAGGAAAGTAAGAGTTGGGCGCGCTTTTCTGTCTGCATAGTCGGAACAAATTCATGACCGAGATGCCAGTTTTTTTGAAGGACAGCCCTACTTTCCCAGTACCCGACAGCGAGACCCGCAAGATAAGCTGCGCCAAGTGCCGTAGTTTCAATGCAAGCAGCGCGAAGCACGGGAATCTGTAAGATATCCGATTGAAATTGCATCAGAAAATTGTTGGCGGAAGCACCACCGTCCACTTTCATCCTTCGTATCGGAAAGTCGATGTCTGCTCTCATTGCGCCAAGAAGATCATAGTTTTGATAAGCGATGGATTCCAGTGTTGCGCGTACCAGATGATGTCGATTGCTGCCACGTGTAAGTCCTACAATGGTGCCACGTGCATAGGGATCCCAATAGGGGGCCCCAAGTCCAACAAATGCGGGAACAATATAAACACCGCCATTGTCGGCTACCCGATTGGCTTCCGCTTCAGAATCTGCCGCAACGTGAATCAGACCCAGTTCGTCACGAAGCCATTGTACCGCCGCGCCTGCCGCAAAAACGGAGCCTTCTAAGGCATAGGAGACTTGACCGGATATGCCCCATGCAATGGTGGTCAGCAGTCCGTTTGAGGAGACGACCGGACGATTCCCGGTATTCATCAACATAAAACAACCGGTTCCATACGTGTTTTTGATGTCTCCTTGCTCAAAACAAGCCTGCCCGAAAAGCGAAGCCTGTTGATCTCCTGCCGCACCGGAAATCGGAATCTCTCCACCGAGAATGGGGGCATCCGTCAAACCATATACCTCAGAGGAAGCCTTCACCGTAGGAAGCATACTCCGGGGAATGTTCAACGTTTCTAAAATCGTGTCGTCCCACGTCAGGGTATGGATGTTGAAAAGCATGGTCCGTGAAGCGTTCGAATAGTCGGTGATGTGTACCCTTCCATTTGTGAGTTTCCAAATGAGCCAGGTTTCTACCGTTCCAAAAAGAATTTTTCCGGCGTCTGCACGTGCGCGGACACCCGGAACATGATCCAAGATCCAACGAATTTTCGTGGCAGAAAAATAAGCATCCAAGATGAGTCCTGTGCGTTCCCGGAAGAATTCTGAAAGACCATCCTTTTTTAATTGATCACAAAATCCGGAGGTTCGACGACACTGCCAAACGATGGCATTATAGACGGGTTCGCCGGTTTCGGCATCCCAGAGAATGGTCGTCTCGCGTTGGTTGGTGATGCCGATCGAAGCGATGGCGTTCGCCGGGAGCTGTGCTTTCAGAAGTGCTTCCTGCGCGACATTGATCTGGGTAGACCAAATTTCCATCGGGTCGTGTTCCACCCATCCTTCCTGGGGATAGATTTGCGTAAACTCTCGTGATGCAGAGGCAACCTCGTCGCCGGACTTATCAAAAATGATGCAACGAGAACCGGTTGTTCCCTGATCGAATGCCATAATATACTGTTTCATCTACACATACTCCGCAAAAACAAGGTTGGAAAGATCGAATCCGATGGGCGTAAGCTTGATGCGCTCGCCTTCATGTTCCAAAAGTCCGCGATGGATTAGCCCTGCGGTTTCTTCGGGAAACAATTCCCAAAAATCCTTCCCGAATTGGTTCGAAAAAGAAGAAAGAGAAATG
>JAITTH010000010.1 GCA_031287295.1 Eubacteriales Family XIII. Incertae Sedis bacterium | reverse complement strand
CGCAACACGCGCGAGAATGCCGACCATGTCCTTTCCTATGACTGTAATTACTGCCTTCATCGTAAACTCCTTTTCGGTAAGACGCATCCATCATTTTTTGCGTCGAATGAACTTATTATGGCACACTTTCCTTTGAAATGGAACTTTGCCGACAACACACCTTTCTTGTCGAATTGTCAGAAAAATGATACTATTTATCGGAAGCGCTTTCTACCCTGCGCTTCGCAATTTTTGAGGAGGAAGAAAAACGTGTCAGAATGGAATGCCCTATCCCGCACAGAGCTTACACAACTGCTTGAGGAAAGCTCATCTGCTTATGAAAAAATGAAGAAGCTCGATTTGAAGCTCGATCTCTCCAGGGGGAAACCCTCACCTGACGTTCTCGATCTGTCAAATGCTTACCTAAATCCTCCAAACACAAATACAACGGAGGATGGAACCGACATTCGCAATTATGGTGCGCCAACCGGGCTGCCTGAATGCAAGCGTCTTTTTTCCGAACTCCTCGATATTCCACCTGCACAAATTTTTATCGGTGGAAACGCAAGTCTACAATTGATGTACGATACGTTTGCCATGCTTTATCTTTTTGGTCTGCCGGAAGGTACGCCTTGGTGCAAAGAAGACAAAATCAAGGTTCTTTGTCCATGTCCGGGCTACGATCGTCATTTTAATCTCGCAGCAGATTTTGGTGCCGAACTTGTGGTCGTTCCGATGACGGAAGACGGACCGGATATGGATATTGTTGAACAGCTTGTAGCATCCGACCCGAGCATTAAGGCAATGTGGAACGTTCCGCTCTATTCAAACCCACAGGGAATCGTTTACAGCAACGAAACGGTGCGTCGTCTCGCGAAAATGAAGACGGCAGCGCCGGACTTCAAACTGCTTTGGGACAATGCTTACGGCGTTCATCATATTTGGAAAGCCTATCAAATTGAGAATATCTTCCGCCTAACGGAGGAAGCCGGAAATCCTGAGCGCGTACTCTATTTCTTTTCGACGTCCAAGATCCTCTTCCCCGGCGGAGGCATCGGTTTGGTTGCCGCCGGTCCTGCGACAATCAAATCCATCGCGACTCATATGTCGAAGCAGACCATCGGTTATAACAAGATTCCGCAGCTCAAAACCGTCGAGCTTTTCCAAAATGCAGAAGGAATTCACAAACATATGCAAAAAATCGCGGATCTTCTGCGCCCCAAATTTGAAATCGTCCTGAATGCTCTCGAAAAAGAATTCTCCGAAAATGGTCTTCTTTCGTGGGAAACCCCAAAGGGTGGCTATTTTGTCGGCGTTGAGACGATGGATGGATGCGCAAAACGAACCGTCGCCTTGGCAAAGGAAGCCGGTGCCGTACTCACAGATGCGGGTGCAACCTATCCGCATAAAAATGACCCTCGCGACAGCAGCATTCGCATTGCGCCGACCTATCCTTCTCTTTCAGAATTGCAACAAACCATGGATCTTTTCTGCATCTGCGTGAAGATCGCCGCACTTGAAAAACTTCTGGAAAAGTAAGGTGCTTTCTGGTATCCTAATAACGCAATAAAAAAGGAATGTGCTTTCAAATTCCTTTTTTATTGGAGATTTATGCGGGCGTAGTTCAATGGCAGAACATCAGCTTCCCAAGCTGAATACGAGGGTTCGATTCCCTTCGCCCGCTCCAAACAAATCCTTCCATGGATTTCTTGTAAAAGCCTGTAATTGCAACGATTACAGGCTTTTGCTTATCCCGATTTCTATCTTTTATTATTTCCATATTTTAGGATAAAACTGCTCCACGATACCCCAGAATTCCCCTCGCAAGTGGGGAACCGTGTGGGGAATCGAACCCGAAAGGGCGCGAGCGTAAATGAGGAAGTCCCGTGGACTTCCGAATAGCGAGCGGGTCGAGCCGACCGAAAGGAGAGGCGAAGACCGGCAGATGCAAAGCATCTGCGTAATTCCCTTCGCCCGCTCCAAAAAACAGAGATGGCTTTTGTCATCTCTGTTTTTTATAGATTGGTCAGTTCCTTTTTTTAGATCTTTACTTCCGTGTACCGGAATAGAAAGTGTCTGATACCTTCTTCTTTCCGTATTGATATCAACACGTATTACACGTGCTGGACAAGGTCGGAAAACGTGGTGAATCAAATGAATGAAACGCCAATCTCGGTAAAAGATTTGAAAACGATTTTGCAGTAGGCATCTGAGGAGTTCTCACAGCTTTGAGGTGGATAATGTTTGTTTACTCAATCATGCTCATCATGCTCCCCGTTGCCATCATGCTTCTCATCAGATGGCATCGTTGGATTCATAGGCAAAGTATTGCCGTGTTCATTCTCGCTCGGCTCGGTTGTACGCTCGCTATGCTCACCGGAATTTGCGCCGCCGTTTTCCGATTGATGGCCACTTGAATCACTTTCATTCTGATTCTGATTTCCATTCCCATGCATATGGGTTTGCTCCCGGATTTTGCTGATGGTATGGTCGCGACAATTCTCAAAGGTCGCGGTAGGGTCTACGACCTGCAGTTCCTGAATTGCAAGGTATTTTGCCGGGCTTAAATGCAGGTCATGGGAAGCGGTCTTTGTCGCAGTATCCACCACGAAAACATCCTGCTCCAGTTCCCGTTGCCCATCTGTCAAAAGTGAGGAAAGGATTGCTTTCAATTCGCCGAGCAGATCATCCCGGTTGCTTTCTTCCGTCTGCAGGGTGAGTGAAAAGAGTTCGGCTTTTTGGATATAGCCCTGTGCTGTCATTTCTTGGAACAAGAGTTGCAATGCGTCCCGATATCCCCTATTTTTTAGAGGAACCTCCGCCAACAGGTCTGTTCCGTCGTCGTTGTAGGCACTCGCGGCAATCACTCGCCCATAACGGTTCAGGGACAATTCTATGCTGGGGTTGACGTCAATGTCCACATAAGCAGTCGCTGTGAAGTAGCTTTGATAGGACAACAGCCCTCCAAAAAACAGTAGGAGGACACAGGCAAATCCAGTCGCCAGCCGCATAACGGGGAGACGTCTTTTCTGATTGATTCGCTGCTTGAGAAAGGCTAGCGTACTTTCTTTCAGGCAATCCTCCGCCTTGATTTCCGCAAAAGCGCGGGAGATACGATTATTCTTCAAAGGATTCACCCCCTAAATCTGCTTTAAACCGGGCTCTGGCGCGGGACAGCCATGTGTAAATCGTGTTCTCATTTTTCTTTAAAATTGCCGCGATTTCAATCGCGGAATAGCCCTCAAAGTAAAACAAATAGACGACGATTCGATATTTTTCCGGGAGTCGTATTACAGCGTCCATCACCTCGCGGTTGCCATCCTCGATGAAAGAAGGCTCGATTAGAAGTTCCTCAAAAGAAACGATATTTTTGCGAAAAAAACTTTTTAGCGTATCTTTACAGGCGTTTATGGCAACACGAATCAGCCACGCCTTTTCGTGGGCATCGCTCTCAAAAATGTCGTCACGGAGGATGTATTTTAAAAATACATCCTGAAAAACGTCCTCCGTATCATGTGCGTTTTTGAGGTTTATGAAGCAAATCCGGCGCACGGTGTCCGCGTATTTATCGAGCGCAAGCTCTGCCTCCTGTTCGTTTCGCATAAGTGCCTCTTTCTGGATATAGCCACCATTCAATCATGGCCCCTACTCTCTTCCGAGTGGTGTCCGCCGGTTGGACTGACGCCGTGCTGATGGCTGCCGGTTTGCGAACAACCATTGACGCCGCAGGAACTGTGCGTGTGGCCATTTGCTTCGGAACACCCAGTCGCGCCGCAATTGTGATAAGCGTGTCCGTCATCTGTGGTATGCCCATAGTAGAAGCTGTCGTCATGGGCGTGCGCAACCGTATCATTACAGCCCGAAAGACCGCAAATCGTATGGGTGTGTTCATAGGCAAGGGAGCAAGCGACAATATCGCACTTGAACGTTGTGGGCGGAACAGGCACAACCACAGATTTGTTTTCCAACGTGATGGATGGTATGGCAAGCGCACTTCCACATCCTAGGGCAATCAACCCTGCCACAAGCAATGAAATCAGTTTCTTCATAATGAATTCCTCACTTTCTTTTTTTGGTTTTCACTATGAATACGAACGAGCGGTGCAAATCCTTTCAAGCAAGCTAAAAACTTTTTTCATATGGCAAATATAATGCATAGCGGCTAAAAACTCAACGGCGGCTTACGGAACTTGTGTTCCCGCCAGATCATGAGAGTACTCAGAAACTTTACCGGTCACTTGGTATCCCAAGTATACTATTCGTGAAACACTTCGATGAACAGGCGGTTGTAGGTAGGGTTGTAGATAATGACATCCCGATCAAAATAACGGATAAAGAAGAAAAGGTAGAGAGGACTCATGTATGTGGTATTTATTTCTTTGCGTCGCATTTGTATTGCTCGCGTCGGGTTTTTTTCTTATTGTCCGGCGCAAAAAGGGTAGTCATATTCGGCTCAAAACGCTCGGAATTGTTGTCAGCTTTATTTTGGCGATTGTTCCGCTCAGCATTGTGATTTTGTTCCCGCCACACAAGACAATACCTACAACGGGTAACTTCGCGTACACGCATACAACAGTGCAGTACGAGGAAAACCGGATTGAAACGTATAAAGACGACAGAAGCAACAGGAAAATCAGCGCGATAATCTACTATCCGACAGACAACGAAATCGAGGGAAATACCTGCCCGCTCGTTGTATTTTCCCACGGAGGAATGGGCTACGCGAAAAGCAATGTTTCACTCTACGAGGAGCTTGCAAGCCACGGCTATGTCGTTATTTCAATTGACCACACGTATCAGGCTCTCTGGACCAAAATTGATGGAAAAACGGTCTATATCAACAGCAGCTATATGAAGGATCTGAACGCGGAAGATGCCAACCTTGACCCGCAAAACAGCTATGAAAAGTATGCCGAATGGATGGATATTCGTATGGGGGATATTGATTATGTAATCGACTACGCAAAAGAACAGGCAGCAAAGGAAAATTCATTTTACAAGCTGATTCACACGAATAAAATCGCCGTAATCGGACATTCGTTATGCGGATCGGCGGCACTCGGCACGGGGCGTGCGAGAACCGATATATCAGCGGTGATTGCGTTAGAAGCACCGTTTATGTACGACATTATCGGCGTCCGCGATGATGATTTCATTTGGCGAAGCGAACCGTATCCCGTTCCTGTGCTGGGCATCTACACCGACAGCTCATACAGTCACTTGAACGACTGGAAACAGTACGCAGAGAACGCCGATCTTTTGGACCGTCAAGACAGTGATGTTCAGAGTATTTATATCGAGGGTTGCAATCACTTTTCCATTACGGATTTGTCGCTCACAAGTCCGATTCTTACAAGAATTTTGGGCGGGACTTCTCCGAAAATCACCGCTGAAGAGAGCTTAAAAACAATCAACGAGGCGTGTTTGATGTTTTTAGATTCATACTTGAAATAAAAAAAGCAACCGTATGATTGACTCAAAAATCTGCATGGAAGCAGCTAATCGAGTTCAACCATACCTATTATGATATCTACGACTTCTTCTAAAATATCCTTGGGCAAAGATTCCACGTAAACGGCATTTCGCGCTTTCAGATCTAAGATCT
>JAITTH010000006.1 GCA_031287295.1 Eubacteriales Family XIII. Incertae Sedis bacterium | reverse complement strand
TTATTGTTTTGTAAGAATTGTACATGTGACCTACACTACAAACTTTCGTTTGGTGTGCTTGTCTTGTATCATTTAGTCCCTACATTTTGCTTGGCTTTTTCCCGCATTACTGTGTTGTTGCTCGCTCGCTCCTCCGTTACGTACCCAAGTACGCTCCTGTGTCGCTCACTCACACGCCTTGTACTGCGATAAAAATCCTTCGCAAGGTTTGCTTGGCTTTTCTGTTTCGAATATCCTTCGCTTTTCCGCTCCGCTCTTCTCGCGTTTCCGCAAGCTTTCGCTTCGCTTTTGTAAGTTTGACTAAATCTCTTCACTATGCAGTTTTCAAGGTTCGCACCTTATGAACAACTCTTCACAAGGTGGTTCCGCCTCAAGAGGCGGAACGTTCATATTATATGGAGAGTTGGAATTAAAGTCAAGAAGTTTTTTTGGATTTTGTCAAGACGAAGTGCTTACCTTTTACAAACATAGACCATCAATCAAAACGCAGCCATTCTATTGCCCTTGTATATATTTCTCCTCATGTGACAAGGTAATATTACTTTGCCATATAAGGTAGAGGGGATTGATCAAACTCGGTTTGTATAAGCAGATTTGCTCCACTGCCAATATCGCTTATTAAGGACGATACCATTCCGGTGACTTTCCATAAACCTCATATAGCGGTTCCGTCAAACACGCCTCTATCCTTGTAGCAATTTCGGCGGTTTTTTCCACAATGCTGTCTGTTATTTGCTGGTTGGCCGTATCCGAACTCGATTCTAGCGGCACTTGAACCGTAAAATTATATCCTTTGATGGTCATCAAATGATTCAGCGTCCATGTCATTGGACGCATTGCAAACCAGATTTCCATCACGTGGTTATATTTATTTTTCTTAACACTACGAAAACGAAAGGACGGAAAGTAATCGTAAGTGAAACCAAGAGGTTTGAGGTACTTTAACACCGACTTTTTGACCGAAATATTGCCGGTTTCATTTTTGACTAGTTCGGTAGTTTCCTGACCATTATAAATTGTCGGAATCATTTCATAGATCGGTGGGTTGTTTTGGGTAACAGCCAGAAGCGATTGTTTCGGTTGTAGCTCATCCCAAACAGTTTGCAAAATCGGGCTCATTTTCTTATCTGCAAGATGATTTGTATGGAGTCCATCATCGTCGAAAATAATTTCGAGGGGTTCTATGTAGGTTGGTGCACCGAGGAGCGATGTCAGCCTATCAACAATCGGTGCGACATCCAGGAGTTCCTCGTGTGACTTTGTGCGCTCAATAGTCGCAACAACAACATTGTGTTTTATGCCGAAATCAAATGCCTTCAAAAGCGCGAGATTGTTGGAATAATATGGCTCCAGCTTGAATGCGCTTGGGGAACCTCGACGACTAGAATTCGACACAGCGGGTGTAACGTTAATCTCCGAAAACCAGTGGACGTTATCCAGTACAATTTGAGTGGAGCCAGGGTTTATTGGTCGCGGTATTTTTCTCACCACCTCGCGCACCAATGGCTCATCCTCCTTGCGAACATGAATATCAATAGGATCCGGCCAATTCTGCGGCACACTGGAGATGTCATACTCAAAGGGAATTATTTGTCCATCCACAGTACGTAACCCCTCATCGGTTAGTTCATATCCGCTAGAGTTTATACGACGATACCGCTCTAACCCAGGAAATAGTTTTACCGTCTTCTCAAAACGATCTCCATAGGAAACATTCAACATAAGTGCCATGTTTTCATAAGAAATTTCCTGCTCCGCAAGCCAATCCTCAATAAAAGACAGGGTGTCTTTAAACAAAACCCGCTTTTTCAAATCAAAATGAAATATTTCAAACACTCGCATGATATACACCGCCTTTCGCTTAAACTTTATAGAAAAATCAATCTGAGAACAACAACGTTCCCTTCACATATTTCGCACGGATTTTGGCATTCTCGGGTAGGTAGATGAGACGCGACAGGCGGTCATGCAACGAAAAGGATCGAACACTGCCGAAGCCTGCATCATCCATGACCAGGGCATCGAATTCATAGCCCGGTTCAAAAGAACCGACTTTGCCAAAAAACATACCCCCGCCCTTCGTGCCCATATAGAAGGCTTCCGCCAAAGTGAGTGGCACCGCCGACGCATCCACATGGCGATAATAGAGTTTCGAACTTTGTATCGCGTCGGCCATCGCGCGAAAGACGGACAGATTGCTTCCACCTGCCACATCCGTCCCAAGCCCCAATCGAAGTCCGCGGGAGAGATACTTGCGTATCGGGGCAATTCCTGACGCTACATTCATGTTCGACTGCGGACAATGCGCAACAAAGACACCCCTGTCCTTCATGAGGGCAACCTCTTCTTCTTCGCTCCAGACACAATGCGCCATAACCGTTTGAACATCGCCTCCGAAAAGATGAAACCGTGCATACGCATCCGCATAGTTTTTGCTTTCCGGCGCCAACGAGCGCACCCAGGAAATCTCATCCTTATTTTCAGAAAGATGTGACTGAACCGGCAATGAATAACGTTTCTGAATCTCCGAAAGGCTTATCATTAACGCATCGCTGCAGGCAGGAATGAAGCGAGGTGTGAGAATCGGAAAGGTTCGCACAAATCGCCGTTTTGCCTCGTCTACAAAGGCAAGGGTTGCCTCTGTAGAAAGCATTGCGCTTCCTTCCATGAGCTCGCTTGCACAATTTCGATCCATATTGACTTTGCCGACATAACAGACCAATCCGCTTTTTTCCAGCTTCTCCATGAGCAAAAGCGTGGCATCCACATGCACCGTCGCAAAAATACTTGCCCGCGTCGTCGGACTCTTCAAAAGTGCATGGACAAATTGGCTATAGGCCGCGTCTGCATATTGCAGATCGGAAAATTTCGTCTCCTCCGGATACGTATAGGTTTTGAGCCATTCAAGCAGTTCCAGATCCAGTCCTATCCCACGATAGGTATACTGCGGTGCATGAACATGCAGATCCACAAGACCGGGCAGAATCAAGGCATCGCCATAATCCACAACCGGAAGTCCGGCAAACGCAGCGGGAAGCTGCTCGTACGCCCCGGCGGAAAAACCATCCATACAAACGAGAAATCCGTTTTCAATCAGACGTAAGACAGATGGGCTTTCGCTGTATAGAAGATTCCCTTTTAAAATATATCGATGGGTTTCCAATCCAAGTTTCTCCAATTTCCTAACCTATATTCTCCTATATTCCATTTTTCGCAAGAAAATCTTCCAGGAAATTCATGCAAACGGCCTTGCGATAGGCTGCGGAAACACGCCCTTGAATCGGAACAAGGGTCTCGTCCATTTTGGCAAGGTATTCTTCTTTTGCCACCTTCGCCTCTTCAATCGACTTGCCAATCAGCAAGGCATCCAATTCCGGTCTGCGAATGATGACATCGGAGACTGCGCCAAACGCCGTAGCAAAATGGGTAATTTGCCCGTCCGAGACATCCGAAATCCCTGCAAATGAGACACGCGAAATGGCAAGTGCTTTCCTACCACCCACTTTTTCATACGAATGGGGTAGATGCGCACGATTGTTCGGCATCCAAAATTCCGTGATGAGTTCCCCCGGCAAAAGGTCGATTTGCCCGCGTCCAAGATACAAGTCCGAAATGGGCACAATACGTACGCCGTTCTTGCTCTGAATGCGAACGAGGGTATCGGTTACCATAAGAATCAATGCAGCATCGGCTTTTGGACTCGCATTCGCCACATTCCCGCCAATCGTCGCGGTATTACGAATCGCCGGGGCAGCGATACGCGCAATGGCTTCTTTCAATAAATCGGGCGTATGCCTGCTGTTTAAGAGTTCGGTATAGGTACAACACGCACCACAGATAAAATACTCCGCATCCACCGTGATGCACTTCAAATCTCGAATGCGATGCAGAAAAAGATAGTTTGTATCGGCAGGCACTTCTTGAATCATCAAATCGGTGCCTCCCGCGTAAGGAATCGCGGACGTTTTGGAAAGGATGTCGAGTGCTTCGCGCATACCCGAGGGTGCATAACCGTTTACCATAGCCCCTCCCCTTCGTTTGCCGCAATTTCAATTGCCTTTACAATCGCGTTATACCCGGTGCATCTGCATAGATTGCCGGAGATGCCTTCACGAATCGTCTCCGCGGTGGGATGAGGATTTCGAGACAGAATGGACTCCGCCGCCAAAATCATTCCGGGGATACAGTAACCGCACTGAACCGCTGCTGTTGTTGCAAATGCCTTGTCGAGCACGCGAAATTGATTCGTCTTCCGATAGCCTTCTATGGTGACAACGATACCGCCGTCAACAAAGCCCATCGCAACCATGCAACTGTTGACCAACTGATCATTCAGCAGCACACAACACGCGCCACATTCGCCTTCTTTACATCCGCATTTTACGCCCGTGAGTTCGAACTCATTGCGAAGCACATCGAGCAAACGCGCGGTTGCGGATCCGGTGTAAACAACCTCTTTTTCGTTTAGAAAAAACCGAATCTCGTTTTTCATGTTTTTTGCGCCTCCCTCGCGGATTGCCCGGATAGCGCGACCAAGGTTTCTTCCGCCGTAAGCGGAATGTGCGAAAAGGGAAACGAAACCGCCTGTTCCATCGCTGCGACATACGCTGCGGGAATTCCCACGAGCGGCAGCTCTCCCGCGCCCTTTGCGCCGTAGGGACCGTACGGATATTCTTCAATATGCATTTGCACATCGAGATGGGAAACGTCCATGGCGGTGGGAATGAGATAGTCGCTGAGGCTGTTGTTGCGAATGCGTCCATCCTTGTCGTAGTTCATTTGTTCCATGGAAGCATAACCCAAACCCTGCAAAACGCCGCCTTCCATCTGCCCGACAACGACATTCAAATCGATGGGGGTTCCGACATCGAAGGCACTCCAGCATCCGACAACTTCGTTGACGCCGGTCAAGGCATCGACCTTGACTTCCACTGCGGCAACACCCCACGCATAGGTAGGATAGGCATCGCCGTGAAAATCGTCCAGGCGGAATGGAATCATAAACTCCGGTTCCACAAAATGCTCTTCCACACGCTGTGCTTCTCCCTCACGCCATTCGGATCTGAGATGAATCGCTGCGCGTCGCAATAGTTCCCCAACGATCATCAAGCTTCGACTGGCAACCGTGGGACCGCTGTCCGGAACACGCGATGTATCCGGATTGGAAATGCGTATTTCTTCGTAGGGAATCGAGAGTTCGCTTGCCACAATTTTGGCAAAGGTTGTTTTGATGCCCTGTCCGATATCGCTGTTACTCGCGAGAATTTCGACTTTTCCATCCGCGGTTTTCTGAAGGGCAACCTTCGCTTTGATGAAGTCCCGCTCGCCACTGCCGGTAAAACCCGCACCATGAAACCAAAGCGACAATCCAATGCCGTGTCGATCTCTTTCGATGCCTGCCTTTTCGTAGTTCTTGCGTTTTTTTAGATAACCGCTTCGGTCCAATACATCATCGATCATGGCAGGGAGCGGTACCGGGTAATGATAGATGCCTGATGTGGATGTTTGGTCTCCTTGCTTTACAAGATGCGCACGCTTGAATGTGAGCGTATCCACATCGAGCGCTTTTGCAATGTGATCCATCATGCGTTCGACGGCAAAAAACGTCTGGGGTGCCCCAAACCCTCGATACGCGCCGGTGGGAACGGTATGGGTACGCACTGCCCTTCCACGCACGTTTACATTCGGCACATTGTAGACGCCCGGTGCGGCAATGATCCCACGCTGCAACACCACCGGAGAAAGCGTCGTAAACGCACCTGCATTAAAAATCACATCGATGTCCATTGCGGTGACTTTGCCGTCTTTTACGGCAACCTTATAGGTACTTTTCGACGGATGTCTTTTGCTCGTAAATTCCATATCTTCTCTTCGATCGAAGACAACCCGCACAGGCTTCCCTTGCGCTTTTACCGCAGCAACTGCGGTCTGCGCTGCCAGAAAAGAAGGAAAGGCTTCCTTTCCGCCAAAACCACCGCCGGTCGTCTCTTGTACGATGCGGACTTTATCCGGTGTCAAACCGAGAACCTTTGCCACGGCGCCATGCACATAGTAGGGACATTGCAGGCTTCCTCGAACCGTAACATGCCCCTCTTTGTATTCGGCAATCATACCCTGTGTTTCCAAATAGACCTGCTCTTGATACCCCGTGTAAAAGACCTCTTCAAAGATCTGGTCGGCATCGGAAAAAGCCTGTTCCATCTCGCCTCGTTCATAATGGTAATCGAAAAAAACGGTCTCGCTCTCTTCAACGTCTAGGATGGCAGGAAGCACTTCATAGGTCACCTCCGTCAAACGGGCATACCGCGTGGTTTCTTCTTCATTCGGACCGACAAGCATGGCAATCGGTTCTCCCCTATAATGCACTTCCCCGTCTGCGTACGCAGGCGAATCGTCCTGAACAACATGCACGATGTTTTCGCCTGCAATGTCGCGATGATCGACAAGAAAATAGCCTTCCGGAAGCTCCGGTGTTTGAACACCGAGAATGCGTGCGTGGGCATAGGAGGAACGAATCAGTTTGCCGTGGAGCATTCCGATTTGTGGGTAATCGCCGACATATTTTACGCTGCCGGAAACCTTTTCGTCATGATCTTTTTTGGTCACTGAATTTGAAATCTTATGCATGACCTTTCTCCCTTCGGTAAGCGGTTGCTTCCAGCGGGAGCTTTGTACGGAACTTTCCATCAAAACGATAATAGGCATGGGCAACCGCGGGAGATGTCGGAATGAGGCACAGCTCACCAACGCCTTTCGCGCCAAACGCCTTGGAAAATTCGCGGCTTTGCTCAATCTTCGTAAACAAGACTTCAACACGCGGAACA
>JAITTH010000016.1 GCA_031287295.1 Eubacteriales Family XIII. Incertae Sedis bacterium | reverse complement strand
ATGCCGGTATGCCAATCGTTGCAGTGCAAAATATCCGGCTTAAAATCGAGAAACTCAAGACTTTCCAACACCGCACGACAGAAAAACAGGTATTGCTCATTTTCCGCATTTCCGCCTCGATAGATTGCATCACCAAAATAGTCTTCGTTGTCGAGCAGATAATACGAAATGCCACCAACATCCATTCGCTGAATCCCCAAATACATCCGTCGCCATCCGAGAATGATTTCGGTCACGGCAATGGTTTCTATTTGTGACTCATATTTTTCTTTGATCACATGGTGCTTGGGAATCATAACAGCAACATCTACCCCAAGCGTACGCAAAGAAATCGGCAAGGAACCCGCCACATCTGCCAAGCCACCCGTCTTTACAAGCGGCATTGCCTCCGACGCAACGAACAATACCTTTGGCTTTTTCGTTTTCACACCGTTGCCCCTTTGCGTATGAAGACCGGGAAACTGCGATCGCCGACGAGCCTGCTTCGGTTGCGTAAGCTGACGTTTTTATCTGTAATCACATACTCCAATTCTGCATTATTATTGACCTCTGTATTGGGCAAAAGGATGCTGTTGCGGATTACCGCACCTTTCCCGACATACACACCACGGAACAGAACGGAATTTGCCACATCGCCTTCGATGATACAACCGTTTGCAACAATACAGTTTGAAACTGTTGCGTCCGCAGTATATTTCGCCGGAACTTCGTCCTTTACTTTCGTATAGATACGATGGCTTCCTTGAAACAATTCCTTCTGCAAGTTTGCATCAAGCAGTTCCATGTTTACATCAAAATACGATTCTACCGAGTGCATACGCCCGACATAGCCCTTATGCTCGTACCCCACAATCTTGAGCCGATTCATATTGCCACGAATCAAATCGTCCACAAAATAATGCCAGCCTTGCGCAACAGATTCCTCCACAAGATAGATGAGCGTATCTTTTCGAATGATAAACGTGTCCATACAAAGCAGATTCAACGACGAGATTTCCGGATTGATTTCGAGTTGTTTCAGGCGACCGTCTCTCCCAAAACGCATCCGAACATCTTCATACCGCACGCCCGAGTAGTTCTCGTTGCTCAACTTGTTGTAGAGTATTGTAATATCTGCCTCGCTCTCTATGTGATAACGCATCATGTCGTCAAAAACCATATTAAAAATGGAATGAGATGCAGACAAGATACAGTATTCCTGTTTGGCGCGTCGTAAATAATCCATGCTGCCTTTCATCGCATCGAGCCACCCTCGATAAATACCCAGGTTCTCGCGGTTTGCGTAAGGCGTCAAGATAAAAAGCCCGTCGTTTTTCCGGGAAAGATCCCACGACTTTCCGGAACCAAGATGGTCCATCAACGAATGGTAATTTCTATTGGTGATTACGCCCACATTTCGAATTTCAGAATTCACCATATTGGAAATCGGAAAATCGATGATACGATACCTTCCGCCAATGGGAAGAGCACCGACCGCACGTAATTCAACCAGCTCCCGAAGTCGAACATTTTGCTCGCCCGTAAAAATCAGGCCGAATGCGTCTCGAATCATTTGGCACCGCCTTTCTCTTTTCGTTTCCTATTTTCTTTTTCGTTACCCTGGATCGATTTTCTCGCTTCCGAAAGAATCGATTCCGCATCTACTTGCGTGCCTGCGGTGATAGTCTCTTTATTTTTGATAACCACGCGTTTTCCGATTACCGCAATTTTTCCACTTTCATTTTGCGGGGCTCCAATGGTACAAGCTTTCCCAATGTGAACATCCTCATCAATGATGCTCATTTCTACGCTGCTCTTTTCGCCAACGTAAACATCGGACATAATAATGCTGTCCCGAATGACCGCACCTTTCTCCACGGTAATTCCGGATGAAAGAATGCTGTTTTCTACTGTCCCATAAATGTAGCATCCCTCCGATATGATGCTGTTTCGTACATGCGCATCTTTCGAAATGAAATGGGGCGGTTCATTGGGGTTCCGACTGAAAATGCGCCACGGATCGTCATAGAGATTGAGCGGTGGTTTGTCTTGCAGGAGCTCCATGTTGGATTCCCAAAGCGACCTGATCGTCCCCACATCTTTCCAATACCCTTTGAACTCATACGCATACAATTTGCAGTCATTCTTCAGCATCGTAGGAATGATGTCGCTTCCGAAATCGTTTGTGGAATGATCATCCTTTGCATCTTCCGCAAGATATTCTCGCAATGTCGGCCAATTGAACGCATACACGCCCATAGACGCCAGATTGTTTTTGGGGTGTTCCGGCTTTTCTTCAAATTCTTTGATGCGCATATTCTTGTCTGTATTCATGATGCCATATCGGGAAGCCTCTTCAATCGGAACCGGAATTACGGCAATCGTAGCATCTGCTTGTTTTTCGAGATGTGCCTGAATTAACCAGTTGTAATTCATCTTGTAAATATGATCACCTGACAGCACAATGAGTGTATCGGGATTGAATTGGTCGATGAAATACGTATTCTGGTAGATTGCGTTTGCCGTTCCACTGTACCACTTCCCGCCTTTACCCTTCACGAAAGGTGGCAGCACAAAAGCCCCTCCCGAAGTCGTATCCAAATCCCATGGCGAGCCTGTACCAATGTAGGTGTTCAGCTCTAAAGGTTGATACTGCGTTAACACACCCACTGTGTCAATACCGGAATGGACGCAGTTCGATAGTGGGAAGTCAATAATTCGATATTTCCCACCATAGGTGACGGCAGGTTTTGCACGGCGCGTCGTTAGTACGCCAAGACGACTCCCTTGCCCTCCGGCCAATAGCATGGCCACCGTTTTTTTCTTCCTATACATTTCTCTTCTCCTCTGCCGTTCCATCTTTCTCAGTCGCAAAATAAAGCCAATATTGAGCAGAAAGTGGTGGGAGCTTCATTCGGACTCTGTGAGAAAATCCATTCAGTTCCATTTTTTCCGAGACCAAAACTCTGGGAAAAACTTTTGTCTTCCCCCCATAGGCGGTTTGGTCGCTGTTCAAGATGCGCGTGAGCCTTCCTTCCCCCGGCAGCGCGACAAAATAGGCATTTCTCTCAACCGGTGTAAAGTTGAAGACACAGACGATGCTTTCGGTTTTGCCGATTCTTCGAAATGCAAAAACACTGTGGGCTCGGTCATCTACATTGAGCCACTCGAACCCATCCCATCCGTTATCCTTTTCGTAAAGTGCGCCATGCTCGCGGTAAATCTTATTCAGTTCTCGCAAAAACACTTGCATACCTGCATGGGAATCGTAGTGAAGTAAAAACCATTCCAATTCTTTTTTGTAGTTCCATTCGACAAACTGCGCAAACTCATCGCCCATGAAAAGTAGCTTCTTTCCTGGATGGGCAAAAAGGTAGGCGTAGAGTGTTCTCAGCGATGCGAATTTTTCGTCGTAAGAGCCGTACATTTTGTCAATCATTGAAGCTTTACCATGCACCACTTCATCGTGTGAATACGCTAAGATAAAATTTTCACTGAACGCATAGTGCATCGAAAAAGTCATCTTCTCGTGATGCCCTTTTCGATAGATCGGATCGACCTTGAGATAATCTAACGTATCGTGCATGAAACCCATGTTCCATTTGAACAGAAATCCCAGCCCGCCATCGTAAGGCGGTTTCGTAACAAGTGGATAGGCGGTAGACTCCTCTGCAATGGTTATCGTTCCCGGATATTCCGTGAGCAAAATCTCGTTGAATCTGCGAATGAACTCTTCTGCATCATGATCGATATTCCCGCCCTCTTCATTGCAGACGAAGGCGCCATCGCGTCCGTAATCCAGATACAGCATGGAGCTGACTGCATCTACACGAATTCCATCCAAATGATAGACATCAAAAAACAAATGGGCGCTGGAAAGTAAGAAACTTACGACCTCCGGGCGACTGTAATTGAAGATATACGTTCCCCACTGCGGATGCTCGCGCCGTAATGGGTTTTCATGTTCATACAACCAACTGCCGTCAAATTTTGCAAGCCCGTGCGCATCCTTCGGAAAATGTGCCGGAACCCAATCGACAATGACCCCTATTCCCGCTGCATGAAGTGTATCGACGAAGCACATAAAATCTTTCGGCGTGCCAAAGCGCGAGGTTATGGCAAAATAACCTGTAACTTGATAGCCCCATGACCCATCAAACGGATACTCGTTTATCGGCATGATTTCAACATGTGTAAAGCCCATATCCTTGACGTATGAAACAAGTTCTTTTGCGACCTGTACATACGATGGATGTTCTTCATTTTTTTCTTTTCGCCAAGAACCTATGTGAAGCTCATAGATTGACACCGGACTGTGCAGAAGATCGACTTTTCGCCTTGCTTCAAGGTATTCCGAATCGCTCCACGCATATCCACCGGAAGACCAGGTACGAGATGCTGTGCCGGAAGACTTTTCACAGAACAGACTACAGGGATCGGTCTTGTAAGCAGAACTTCCGTCTGCACCGTCAATATAGTACTTGTAAAGATCGTTTTCTTTCGCCTCCGGAACAAATAACACCCATATTCCTTTGTATCGAAGCATTGGATGCGCTATTGTATTCCATTGGTTGAACTCTCCGACAATCGAGACGCGTTTCGCATTGGGGGCCCACACCGCAAAGAACCATGCCTTTTCTTCCGCCACATATCTGCTTCCGAAAAAATCATATGCACGTGCAGCCTTCCCTTCGTAAAAAAGCTGTATCGTTTCGTTATGTTGTTCGCAATAGTTGCGAAGTGTGCCCGTAGCTTCCAAACGCATCACCGGAAGACGCCGAATAAAATGTCTCCTATCCTCTCTCTTTCAACAAATCGCGTATCTCAATCAAAATGTCGGTTTCACTGGGTCCTTCAGTAGCCACCGCGTCCGCAGCATCTGCTTCACTTTTCTTCGTTCGAAAAATATTGATGACCTTCACCATGATAAACACGGAAAGCGCGATGACAAAAAAGTTGATGAGCGTTTGAATAAAGCTGCCATACTGTATAAAAGATTCCTCACTGAGCTGCACCTTCATTGCCGTAAAATCTTTCCCGGCAGAGATGAAGCCAACCAGTGGAAGAATCAAATCGTTTACAAACGAATTTACGATTGAACTAAACGCAGCACCAATCACGATACCGACAGCCATGTCCAGAACGTTACCTTTGAGTGCAAAATCCTTGAACTCGCCCAAGAGACCTTTTTTACCGAGCTGTTCACCGATCCGCTTCGGATCCACATTTACGATTTCCATTGAATACTCCTTCTTACACTTCCATTGAAAGGACTACTTCGGTTGGAATATGACTGATATGAAATCAATCGGAATCAAAATCATCAAAAGTAAAGGGACGGTTTTCAAAATCACGATTCCTGGAACTTCGGGAAGGTAGAACTTCGTCTTCGTCCATAAGCCCTGTATATATTTTTGTTCCGCGATCTCTCTCTTCCATCCAAGCAGCGGATCGACGTGTCAAGTCTTCTTCTTCACGGTCGCGATATCCGCGCATATAGGCCTCTCGCCGAATGCGTTCTGCTTCGCTTTCTTCCTCATCTTCGATGTCTTGATAACGTTCATCGTACCGATCTTCTTTCTCGTATCGATCTTCGTAGTCGTCATCGTATCGATTATCATGTCTTACATCTCTACGCCCTGACCCTTTTGGCGAACGGCTGCCACCATCCCCTCCACGCTTTGGTGGTTTTTTATTTGACTTCTTTCCACGACGCATGAGAATCGTGATAATCGTTGCCGTAACAGCTGCAAGAAGAAGCGCGATGCCCAAAAGCAAAATGTATTTCTTTGAGAATCCACCGTCGGTCACTTCAAAATCCATGGTGGCTTTGTATTGATCATCTTCTCCACCCAACGCGGTGACCGTGAATTTTCCCTTTTTGAGTGCTTCGAGCTCACCCTTTTGTGAAACCGATGCGATTTCCTCGTCGCTTACACGCCAGCTGACATTCGGTGTTGCCGCATCTTTTGGTTTTGCAGAAATGCTCAGATGAAGAATGTCTCCAACCTTGATCTCGTGGGTGCTCACCAGTTTATCGGTGGCGTTGAATTCTTTCACGGCAATTTCGATGGACTCCGCTTCCAACTCCGTAGCGGTAACGGTACAAGAAGCCGAAACATCTCCTGTTGCTGCGGTAATGATGGCCGTCCCGGGTTTTATCCCTGTGATCGTTCCTACGCCATCGACAGAAACCGCGGCAGGGTTGTTACTGCTCCAGATAATTTGTGTACCTGCCGGTGCATTAGAGAGCACGTACGAAATCGTCGCGCTGTCGCCAATCGCAATCGTCGGAGGTGCATTGGAAATAACCAGCTGAATCGGAGGGGCAACTTTTTCCGGCACCGATGGCGGAGGGGTAACCGTGCCTCCGGTTTCAGGCGGTTTCTCCTCATTTCCACCGGTATTGTTATCCGTATTTTCGGAATCTCCCGTATCCGTTCCGCCCCCCGTTGTCGTGCTCGTGTCCGGGTCGTCCAGTGTAACCACGTTCGTGAGCAAGAGGGAATCCTTACCGGAAATACCATCTGTGAGTGCAAAAGTCGCCATAGCTTCCGTGGATAAAAGCAATATAAGAACAACGACAAGCGCCCCTGTACGCATAAGTTTTTTCATTTGTATTCCTCCGATTTTTCGGCAAATGTACGTAAGTATCTATAGAATAGTATATCACTATATGAGCTCAGGAAAAAATATTGTCCTTTTTGCTCATTTAGGAATAAATGATGCCGATATCTTTGCGATATTGCGCGCCCTCAAAACAAATTTTGCAGGCATTTGCATAGGCTTTTGCTCTTGCTTCTTCGTGTGTGGCACCGAGCGCAGAAACGCCCAGAACGCGTCCACCGGCAGAAACAACATTTCCGGCATCGTCAAACGCCGTCCCGGCATGGAAAACAACGACATCTGCATCCACTTGGTCTAACGCGCTAATCACTTTACCTTTTTCATAGGCATCCGGATATCCCGATGCTGCCATGACAACACATACGGCATGGTCTTCAAGCCATTCGATATCTTCCTCCGAGAGTCTATCTTCCGTGACGGCTAGCATCACGTCCAAAAGATCGCTTTTCATTCGACGCAAAATGGATTGCGCTTCCGGGTCCCCGAACCGATTGTTGAATTCGATAACCTTCGGACCCTCTTCGGTGATCATAATGCCGATGAATAGCACCCCTCTAAAATCCAGTCCATCTTCTTTAAATCCTTCCAGCGTAGGCTTTAACAAACGTTCTGCGATTTCCATTTCCAAATCTTCTGTAAAAAGAAGACTTGGCGAATACGTGCCCATTCCGCCCGTGTTCGGACCCTTGTCTTCATCGTAAATTCTCTTGTAATCCTGTGCCGATTCCATGGGAACAATGGCACTGCCATCGACAAAACAGAGGACGGATGCTTCTGTTCCAAAAAGGCATTCCTCAACAACAACCTTCGCGCCTGCCTCGCCAAAGGCCTTCTCTTCCATCAATAGCGCAATGCCCTTTTCGGCTTCTGCCTCATTCTGTGCGATGATCACGCCTTTTCCTGCTGCGAGTCCATCGGCTTTGAGGATCATCGGATAGCCATACATTCCGATATTCGCTCTCAGATCTTCCACATTCGTGAAGACCTTGTATTCTGCAGTCGGGATGGAATGACGCAACAAGAAATCTTTTGTAAATGCCTTACTTGCTTCAAGCTGTGCGCATTTTTTGTTTGGTCCGAAAACGCGCAGTCCCTTTTCTTCCAATCGGTCGGTAAGTCCAAGTGCCAAAGGAACTTCGGGTCCGATCACCACGAGATCCGGATTTTCCGCCTCGGCAAGATGTACCTGCGCTTCCACGTCTTCCGCTGAAATCGGTACACAACGCGCGATAGAAGCGATGCCGGCGTTGCCCGGCGCACATACAATTTCGGTCACCTTTGAACTCTGTGCCAGTTTCCAAGCAATCGCGTGCTCACGACCACCGCCACCCACAATCAGTATTTTCATTTTTTGTTCCATTCCTATTTGATTCCTCCGACAACGAAACTTTGGACATCTTGCCGATCATTTTTGTGTCAACTTTTTGATCCTTTTTGCCGATCCTTTTTGTGTCAAATTTTTGATCCTTTGACCAACAGTCTCTTTTTCAATGTTTGAAATGCCTTTCGCCCGTGAACACCATAGCAATGCCAAGTTCATCGCAAAGCCGAATGGAGTCTTCATCACGCATCGAACCGCCGGGTTGAATAATGGCTTTCACACCTGCAGCTGCAGCGACCGCCACACAGTCGTCAAACGGGAAGAAAGCATCCGAGGCCATTACCGATCCTTGAAGGTCACGTTGCTTCGCATCCGTATCGGTTCCGCGAATGGCAATTTCCACACTACCGATGCGATTGGTTTGCCCCGGACCCACGCCAAGTGTCATCTTGTCTGTCGCAATTACAATGGCATTCGACTTTACGTGTTTGACAACCTTCATCGCAAATTCGAGATCTTCCCATTCTTTTTCCGTCGGGCTTTTTTTCGTCACCACCTTAAGGTTTTCTTTCTCATAAAGTGTCGTGTCTGCATCTTGAATCAAAAGACCGCCATCCACTTTTTTTATGTCAAGTGCTGTAGTTGACTCTCTGCTTTCGATATCCGGAAGTTTCATCAAGCGAATGTTTTCTTTTTGTGTCAGCACCGATAAGGCTTCTTCTGTAAAGTCCGGCGCAATGACAATTTCGACAAAGATTTTGTGAATCTCTTCTGCGGTAGCTTTGTCAATCGTACGATTTGCTGCGACGATACCGCCATAAATCGAAACCGGGTCTGCCGTATAGGCTTTTTGATACGCCTGCACAATATCGCTTCCGCTACCGACGCCACAAGGATTTGCATGTTTCACCGCAACGACCGTCGGCTCCTTAAATTCACGAAGAACGGCAAGTGCGCCATGTGTGTCGTTTATATTATTAAAGGACAATTCCTTACCATGCAGCTGCATGGCATCGACAAGCGCACCACGGTGCGGTTTTATCTCGCGATAGTATGCAGCCTTCTGATGTGGATTTTCGCCGTAGCGAAGATCTTGAATCTTCTCATACGTAAACGTAGGGTTGTTGGGGAGCGGAATCCCCTGCTCCTTACGCAAATAATCTGAAATCATCGCATCGTATGCTGCCGTATGTTCGAAGACCTTCACCGCCAGACGATATTTCGTGTCATAGGAGATGGCTCCGGTATCTTTCAGCTCCTGTAGAATTTGTTCATAGTCTGAAGGATCGCAAACGACAACGACATCCCGATGGTTCTTTGCTGCCGAACGCAACATCGTAGGACCGCCGATATCAATGTTTTCTATTGCCGTATCAAGCGTTACCCCGGGTTTCAAGATGGTTTCTTTGAACGGATATAGGTTGATGACAACATAGTCTATCGGTTCAATATTCATTTCGCGAATCTGTGTCATGTGATCTTCTTTATCGCGCATCGCTAAAATGCCGCCATGCACAGCAGGGTGCAAGGTCTTCACGCGTCCATCCAAACACTCCGGGAAACCGGTGACGTCTGAAACATTGACCACACTTACACCTGCATCTTCCAGCGTTTTATGCGTGCCTCCCGTAGAAATTATCGTAACACCAAGGTTCGCAAGCTCTTTTGCAAATGCTACAATGCCGGTTTTATCCGACACGCTGATTAGTGCCCTCATTTTTCTCCTCCTAAACTCTGAACGACAAGAGCGACCGCTTCCACGATAATCTCATGTTCTACATTGAGCACGCGCTCAGCTAAAACATCTGCCGTATCATCGTCAAGCACTTTAACTTTACGCTGCAAAATAATGTCCCCGGTGTCTACACCTTCGTCAACAAAGTGTACTGTCGCACCGGTTTCTTTTTCTCCTGCGGTAAGAACCGCTTCATGAACTCTTTTTCCGTAATACCCCATCCCGCAATATTTCGGAATAAGGGATGGATGGATATTTATGATACGATTCCGATAACTGCGCACGATATCCGCAGAGAGAATACGCATGTACCCGGCAAGCAAAACCATCTGAATATCCGCTTCCTGTAGGCACTGAAAAATTTTCACATTTCGGTCTTCCTCACTGGCATAATCTTTTGGCTCAAAAACCGCAGAA
>JAITTH010000090.1 GCA_031287295.1 Eubacteriales Family XIII. Incertae Sedis bacterium | reverse complement strand
AGTGAAACAATAATTTTCCTCCCGCTTTTTGACGAGAAATATCAGCTTGGCAATTGCCACGAACGTAAGTTTGCGATAGAGGCCAAAAGGAAAGTTGTCAAAATCGTACCGTCCCCAGGTGTCCCCCGTCCCCAGGTGTCCCCCGTCCCTTTCTGTCCCGTAATCGCTATTCAATTGCGCGCACCCAATTGCTGAATGCTGTAACGAAAATACTCAGTGAATTCTGTTTGTGTTCGTCTGTAATATTGCCGTCTGCATCAAAGATTGAGGCGACATTCGCGACAATCTGTTCCGGCTGCGCCATAAGTTGTAAATTCAAAAAGCTCATCGGTTGGCGAATGTGCATGTTGGCAAGAGCACCACCAAGATTTCCGGGTGATTGGCTAATCAATGCGGCACGCTTTCCGGACCAATGATTGGCGCCGAGCGGTTTCGAGGCAATGTCGAGCGCATTCTTGAGGACTGCGGGGAAGGAACGATTGTATTCCGGCGTGACAAAGAGAAATGCGTCCTGCGCGGCAACCATACGCCTGAACGTCACCCACGCCTCAGGTGGGCAGTTCTCGTCGTCGTAATCTTGATTGTACATCGGCAAACCGCCGAGTTCTATGAATGTCGTTTCTATCTCTTCGGGCAGAAGATTGGCGACATAATTTGCAATTTTGCGAGAGAACGACTCTTTGCGCAGGCTCCCGACGATGACTCCAACAGCAATTTTACTCATACACACAACCTTTCCTTTTTTTGCGATTTGTGATGGGAGACAAGAGGGATGATTTCAGGATGATGTCATTATATATAGTTAGTTACTGTTCTTGCAAACATGTCGCGGTTTCGATATACTTTCTATGTTCTACCGTTTATGGAGCAAGATGCGGGCGTGGCGGAATTGGCAGACGCGCTGGATTTAGGATCCAGTGGGCAACCCCCGTGAAGGTTCAAGTCCTTTCGTCCGCACCAAAAAGTCCTTACTGAAACTCCCATCAAAAAAGAGTGGGAGTTTTGGATTTTTAGCAATCCTCTCTACCTTAGGCAAATGCGTTTTGTAGTCGTTCCAAACATTCAGCGAGCACAGACCTTGGGCAGGCAATGTTGATGCGTTGAAATCCCAAGCCTTCATCTCCGAAAATCTCACCCGAATCGAGCCACAGCTTTGCCTTGTGAACGATAAAATGATCGAGTTCTTTTGGCGCAATTGCAGTCTTTCGAAAATCGAGCCACAGCAGATACGTTCCCTGCGGTACAATCACATCGACTTGTGGCAGTTTTTTTGCGAGAAAGTCCATCGCAAAATCGAGATTGCCTTTCAGATAAACGAGCAACGCTTCGAGCCAAGGTTCGCCGTGTTCGTAGGCAGCACGACATGCGACAAGCCCGGTGGTGTTGCATTGGCTGAATCCGGTTTTCTCGAGTTCTTTGAGCACGCGTTTTCGAAGTTCTATACTCGGGATGATGATGTTGGAAATCTGTAGCCCTGCGAGATTGAAGGTTTTGCTTGGCGCCGTGCAAAGCATGACATTGTCGGCAATCTTTTCGGAGAGCGAAGGTAAGACAAAATGCTTGTTCCCGGGAAATACAAAATCGCAGTGAATTTCGTCGGAAACGATGACACAATCGTGTTTTTTGCAGATTTCCGCCATACGTCTCAGTTCGTCTTCTGTCCATACGCGCCCGACCGGATTGTGCGGACTACAGAGGAGGAAGAGTCGAATCTGATGCTTCACAATCTTCTTTTCGAAATCTTCGAAATCAATTGCGTAAGTGTTCGGAAAACGTGGATTGAAACCTGGACATCCATCCTCGTTGCTATTTTGGCGAGCGTCTTTGCCTTTTCGTATGACGAGTGAATTGCTGACAACTTTCCGTCCGTTGGCTTCAATGACCTGCGAGAAAGGGTAGTAAACGGGACGCTGTATGAGGACGGAATCACCAACTTCCGTGAAGGTGCGAACGGCAAGGGCAAGGGCAAAAACAACGCCTGGTGTTTTCACAATCCAGTCTTTTTGAATTGCAAAATCGAATCGGCGTGAGAACCAACCGGAAAGGGCTTCATAATAGGGGTTTTTCGGCTCTGTGTACCCGTAAATGCCGTGATCTGCTGCCTTGCGAATCGCCTCGGAGACTTCCGGTAGCGTGGGGAAATCCATGTCGGCGACCCAAAGAGAAAGAACATCTTTAGGCTTCCCGCGTTCCACGGTCCAGTCGTATTTGATGCAGTCTGTGTTTCGGCGATCGGTTATTGTGTCAAAGTTGTAGCTCATGTGGGTTCCTTACTTTGTGATACAGGATAGGATTAACATATAATTCGGACTTCTTATATATGTTAATAGGTTACAGGTTCCTTGTCAACGCGTGACCGGATAGGTGCATTCATCGTGTATAATGAATGAGAAAGCAAGCCCAAAGGGAAAAAGGGAACGGAAATATGTACATTTGGGGCGTAATCGGATTTTTGCTGGTCTTCACAATTACAGATATCATAGGAAAGCCAAAATTGATTGGTTTTTTCCCTATGCTGTTTTATTTGCCTCTTGCCGTAAATCTTCCGCTTGCTTACTACGCATACATTTCGTGTGGGATTCCGCAGGGTATAACGCGGTTTGTCTATATTTCAAGCATTGCGATTGCGACCTGCCTCATTTTCTACACGTGGATAAGATTGCTCGTAGGACCGACACGTGACAAGCAAAAAGCCGGATTCCGCTTAAAGGCGCTCGCCGGTGCAAGACCGTTGCTATTCAGTCATATTTACATTACACTTTTCCAGGTCGTGTTCCTGCCGATTTCCTATATCAAATTGTCCGGATATTTTGAAGATCGATGGATTCTTACCGCCAATCTCTTCTACTCGCTCGGATGTTGTTTCGTTCTGTTTTTGAACGGGACACTGCGGGCACTGCTCTGCTCGAAGCGCCTTGGCGTGGTTCGTCGCGTTACGTGTCTCCTCACAGGGTGGATTCCGATCGTAAACATAATCGTCTGGGGCGTTACCGCTCGCCTTCTTAAGCAGGAATACGAATATGGGCTCGAACTGCGGGCATTGGAAAGAGTAACGCTTTCTTCGGATTCTTGTCGTACGCGCTACCCGATTTTGCTGCTGCACGGCATCGCGTTTCGGGATATGCGGTTTTTTAATTATTGGGGGCGAATTCCAAGGGTTTTGAAGACGAATGGCGCGTTGGTTTACCATGGAAATCAAGAAGCGTTTGGGACCATCGAGCAGAATGGTACCGATATTCGGACGCGAATTGAAGAGATTTTGGCAGAAACCGGTGCAGAAAAAGTGAACATCATTGCGCACAGCAAAGGCGGTTTGGATGCGAGATATGCGGTTTCTGTACTCGGAATGGGTGAAAAAGTGGCGACAGTTACAACGATGAATACGCCACATCACGGCTGTCTGTTTGCAGACAAGGCAACGCGCATGAAAGAAAAGCGTTATCGAAACCTCGCGAAAACTTTCGATGCGGTATTTCGAAAATACGGAGATGCGCACCCGGACTTTTACACGGCGACCATGCAATTTCGCACCGATAGGAGTCGAGCGTTCAACGAGAGTTGTCCGGATGTGCCGGGCGTATATTACCAGAGCTTCATGTCGGTCATGAAAAAAGCGTCCTCAGATTTGTTACTCTCAATTCCCTATCTGTGGATTCGGAAACTGGGTGAAGAAAACGATGGACTCGTCTCTGTGGCGTCGGCGCAGTGGGGCAATTTTCGCTGTGTATTCCGCAATTCGCACAATCGTGGCATCTCCCATGCGGACATCATCGATCTGCATCGCGAAGACTATCGCAATTTTCATGTGCCGAGCATTTACGTCCAGATTGTGGAAGAACTGAAACAAATGGGGTTTTAGAGGGCTGTTCGAATGCAATAAAACGCCCACATTGCACATCATTTTATGGTAGGATATAGAAAAGTAAAACTTCGTAAAGAAAAGTAAAAGAAAGTAAAACTTCGTAAAAGAAAGTAAAACCGCCTCCCCAACCAAACGATCTATAGGAGCGATATGATGACAGAAGGAACCGTTTCAACAAGAAACAATCCGTTCACACCAAGTTTTGGCAGCATTCCACCGCTGATGGCCGGTCGGAATTATTTGATACAGGATATATTGGAAGGCTTGGACAACGGCCCGGGAGATCCCCATAGAGCAACGATTTTCGTTGGTGCACGAGGCAGCGGGAAGACGGCGCTGCTCGCGAAGATTGCGGAAGACGCAGCGCAACATGGTTGGATCAATGCGAAGGTTACCGCAATCGAAGGGATGCTCGAAGACATTATTCAACGCTCGCAAGAATCCGCATCTGAATTTCTTGAAAAGAATCGTTCCGGCAAAATTACCGGTGTTGGCATTGCCGGACTGAGCATAACGAGAACGATCGAATCCACACCAGAGGGAAACTGGCGAACGCGTATGAACAAGCTACTCGATACGCTTGACGAAAATGGCATTGGTCTACTCATTACCGTGGATGAAGTAAACGTGGCGCTTGACGAAATGAGAACGCTTGCTGCCGTTTTTCAGCATTTTATCAGCGAACGCCGTAATGTTGCATTGCTTATGGCAGGACTTCCACACAATGTGTCAGCCATGCTGCAAGATAAAACCATTTCGTTTCTAAGACGTGCCTTTCAGCATCATCTTGGGTCGATAGAATTGCATGATGTAAAAGAGACAATCAAAAACACGGTCGAACTTTCAGGCAGATCCATTGAGGAACAGGCATTGGATATGGCAACCTTGGCAACGGGTGGTTTCCCCTTTTTGATTCAGCTAATAGGCTATCATATATGGAGACAACATTCTCAAAACGAGGTGATATCTATGGAAGATGCCGAAGATGGCGTCGAATACGCACGTAGTGATATGAAAAGAATGATCTTTGACACGACCCTTCGAGAAATCTCAGATACAGATGAGAAATTTTTGCTTGCCATGTCGCTGGACGAAGGGGATAGTCAACTGGTGGATATTGCAGCGCGATTGGGTGTGACATCAAACTATGCAAATCAATATAGAAACAGATTGATCGAGCAAGGCATTATTGGGTCTGCAGGTCGCGGTAAATTGAAATTTGAAATTCCGATGCTAAAAGAGTATTTACGCGAGAAACCTTAATTTTGCAAAAAATGCTATAATCGATGAAAAAATCGCACTTGTATTCTCTGGAACATTATGTAATACTTTACGCGTAACTTGCATGGGCGACATTATGATTGCGCCTAAGCAATGAAACGGAAAGTAAATCCGCACCGCGTGTGGGAACGGTATCCGAAGCGAACCGTATCTCGAAAAACACAAAGCACGGAAACCAAAACAACATCGCACGGATCACATTGACCGGGACGAGCAAGAGAACGAATCATTTTTGCGCTTCCTGCGGGGCGCAATTTTTTTTGGGAGTGTACAACAGGTGGATAAAACAATGATAAAAAAAATTGGAGTAATTGGAGCCGGTAGAGCAGGGGCGTCATTTGTGTTGGCTTTTGGCACATCAAAGATTCGTGACGCCGGATTTCATCTTTGCGGTGCAACGACGAAGACAGGCGTGCATGCAATGGAAGCTTCCCACTATTTGGGCGTTACTGTCCACACAGACAACCAAAAGCTTGCATCGGAAGCAGATATCTTGCTGATTGCTGTACCGGATCGCAAAATCTTGGAAATCGCAGAGTCCCTACGCGAATCATTGGGGGAATATGACCCTTCTGTCGCAGCCACTCCGAAAACATTTCTGCATGTCAGTGGAGCGGTTGGCATGGATTCCTTGAGACCGCTTGTAGATGGTGGGTATTCTTGCGGAAGCTTGCACCCATTGCAGAGCTTTCCGACGCCGAAGAATCGGTTTTCAGGAATCTATATGGCTGTTGATGGCGATGCTCAGGCGGTGCAAATCGGCAAATCACTCTCTGGCCTGATCGGTGCGACGCCGTTTCATGTTCCGGCGGAAGAACGGCAGCTTTATCACGCAGCAGCTTGTTTCTGCTCGAATTATGTGGTAACCGCTGTGAATATTGCAGAGGAACTACTCGCTCGTTGGGTTGGAAAAGATGGAAATGCACTTTCGGCACTGATGCCGCTTCTTATGGGAACGGCGGATAATTTGACACAGACAAGGACGGCACGCGAGGCTCTAACGGGACCCATTTCCAGGGGCGATACAGAGACGATTCGCGGGCACTTGCAAGTCTTGCCCGAAGAATTAAAGCAGGTGTATTGCGTTCTCGGTGCGGAAACGATCAAAATTGCAATCGACAACGGAACGATCGATGAGGAAATTGCAAAGACGATGAGCGCGCTTTTCAAATAACAGGGAACGGAACCTGGGTCCAGAATCTTACAAAAGGTGCCCAAAATGTAAAGGGGAAAGAAAATGGATGCGGAAAAAATTACGGTAACGACAATTCATGAGATGAAAAAGAGGGGTGAGCCGATTTCGATGGTCACCGCCTACGATTTTGCGATGGCAAAAAATGCGGATGAAGCAGGTGTCGAGATGCTCTTGGTCGGAGACTCTCTTGGAAATGTCATGTTGGGATATCCCTCCACCGTGCCGGTGACGATGGATGAGATGATTCATCATACGAAGGCTGTGGCGCGCGCCCAGACGAGGGCACTGGTTGTCGGCGATATGCCCTTTATGAGCTATCAGGCAGAGGAAGCGGAAGGTATGCGCAATGCAGGACGTCTCATGAAAGAGGGCGGTTGCACAGCTGTGAAATTGGAAGGTGGCGAGGAAGTTGCTCCGCTCGTAAAAAAAATGGTTTCAAGTGGCATTCCGGTCTGCGGTCATATCGGTCTCACCCCCCAATCGGTTCATGTCATGGGCGGATTTAAGGTTCAAGGCAAAGATTTGGAGGCAGCGAAAAAACTGATTCGTGATGCGAAAGCCTTAGAGGCAGCAGGTGCATTCGCCATCGTGTTCGAATGTGTTCCGTCAGTGCTCGCAAAGAAACTCACGGCAGAGCTTACAACGGTGGCAACCATCGGTATCGGCGGAGGGAACGGGTGTGATGGGCAGGTTCTTGTCTGCAACGACCTTTTGGGTTTTTCAGATGGATTTTGTCCCAAATTCGTCAAAAAATATGCCGATTTGCATTCGGAAATTGTCGGTGCGTTCAAATCATACGTGACGGATGTGAAATCGAGGTCCTTCCCTGATGAGGCACGGTCATTCGGAATGGATGAAGAAGTCCTCAGCAAACTTTACTGATTGGCAGGCATAGAACATTAGGAGAGTTGTATGACAGTTTGTAAAACAAGAGCAGAGCTTCGAAAGATTGTCGAAGAAGCCAAAAAGAATGGGAAGAGCATTGGGCTTGTTCCGACCATGGGCGCGCTTCACGAAGGACACGGTTCACTCATTGCTGCAGCAAGACCTGAAAATGATCTTGTGATCGTGAGCATTTTTGTGAATCCCACACAGTTTGCACCAAATGAAGATTTAGACGCATACCCGCGTACCCTCGATACAGATGTTGCGCTCGCAGAATCGCTCGGTGCAGACATCATTTTTGCACCCACGGCGAAAGAGATGTATCCTTCCTGCGACGATACTTGGGTGGAGGTTACCGGGAACATTACGAAGGTGCTCTGCGGGAAAAGTCGCCCGACGCATTTTCGGGGTGTGACGACGGTTGTTACAAAGTTGTTTTTAATCGCCTGTCCGGATCGTGCCTATTTTGGACAGAAAGATGCACAGCAGGTGCATATCATTCGGCGCATGGTGAAAGATCTCTTTTTCCCACTTGAATTACGCATTCTTCCCATCATTCGGGAGCATGACGGTCTTGCGAAGAGTTCTCGCAATGTCTACCTTTCCCCGGAAGAGCGAAAGGCAGCGTTGGTTCTCTCTCAAAGTCTTTCAGCAGCAGAAGAAGCTGTTCGTGGCGGAGAGCGCAGTGGTGCGAGACTCGTAGATTCGGTTCGTGCACAGATTGCGTGTGAACCGATGAGCAATATCGAATATGTAGAACTGCATACGCTGCCGGATTTAACCCCGGTAACGGAGCCGCTTAATGGCGCATATTTGCTGGCGGTTGCCGTTCGATTCGGTACGACGAGATTAATTGATAATACTGTTTTGGAGGTATTTTAATGTATTTGAATATTTTTCATGGAAAGATTCACCGCGCGACGGTAACGGAGGCGAATCTCGAATATATGGGAAGTATCACAATCGATGAGGAATTGCTTGAGCTTTCCGGAATTGTTCCCGGAGAACGCGTTCAGATTGTTGATAATAACAATGGAAATCGTCTCGAAACCTACGTCATCAAGGGTGAGCGCGGTAGCGGTGTCATCTGTTTGAATGGAGCGGCCGCGAGAAAGGTTACGGTCGGCGATACGGTCATCATCATTGCCTATGCAATCATGACGCCCGAAGAGGCAGCCGTCTATGAGCCCAAGGTCGTCATGGTCGATGAGAAAAATCGTCCGATCAAGGTTCGAGGCACCGAAAAAGAGCGTGAAACCGCCAACGAGTAGATAGATATCTATTTTGCCGTTTGAATCTTTCTGCCGATGTCGGCGAGCAGGTCGTTCCAGGCGTCTTCAAACTGCCGAACACCATCCTGTTCGAGTTTCTCTAAAACCGCAGAAATTGTTCCCTCGCCCAAAATACGTTCAATCTTGGTGAAGATTTCCTGTGCTTCGGCAAGACCTCCACGCAGTTTGTCTGTAATTTCTCCGGCGTAGGTGCTTAACGCGTCAAGTGTCGGTTCCGGCATCGTATTCACGACATTCATTCCCGCGAGCTCTGTGACATATAGGGTGGGTGGATAGGCAGGGTTCTTTACGCCGGTTGATGCCCATAACGGTCTTTGTTTTTTTGCATGGGCTTTCTCAAGAGCAGACCAACGCGCGTCGTTTGAAAAAGCATTCTCGTAGGCAGCATATGCGATGATTGCGTTTGCAAGAGCGGTTTTTCCACGAAGGGATAGGGCATCTTCGGTGCCGGTTTCTTCGAGTTGCTTGTCGATGGCCGTGTCCACACGTGATACGAAAAAACTGGCGACGGAGTCGATTTTGGAGAGGTCGTGCCCGGCGGTATGTGCCTTTTCCAGTCCGGTTATGAATGCGTCGATTACCTGCAAATACCGTTCTTTCGAGAAGATGAGCGTGGCGTTTACGGATAAACCATTTGCCAACGCTTCGGTGATGGCAGGTAGCGATTCGGGTACGGCGGGGATTTTAATCATAATGTTCGGTCTGTCGATTTTAGCCCAAAGCTCTTTGGCTTGGCGAATGGTTGCCACGGCATCGCGGGCAAACCTCGGGTCAACTTCGATGGAAACGCGACCATCTGTGCTGTTCGTTCGCTGATAAACCGGGAGAAAAATGTCTGCGGCGGCAAGCACGTCTGCGCAGGTAAGCTCAAAAAGAACTTCCTCGCCGGATGCCCCTGTTTGCGCAAGTTCTGCGATCTGCGCATCGTAGAGCGTCTCGCTTAAGATCGCTTTGTTGAAAATCGAAGGGTTGGTGGTTACGCCCACGACGTTTCTTTCATCGATGAGACGTTCTAACAAGCCGGATTGCAGCTTTGAGCGACTTAAATCATCGAGCCAGATTGAAACACCGACATCGGAAATACGTTTGGTATGCTTATTCATGGTAAAAACCCCTTCTTTGGTCAATAAAGCAACATTGCGGTTTTCGGATGGATATCATAGCCTCACATGAGGCTATTAATTTTAACATATCTCGCTCCGTTTCCGCGAACATTGTGGTAGCATGAAATGTATCATGTCAAAGCGAAAGGATTTATACGCATGAGCAATTGTCGGTATGAAGGGTTTATCACGGTTACATTTCCGGAATATGAAAAACAGGTGCGTGCTTTTGCGGGCGAGAGCCTGCTCGATGTCATGCGGCGAAACGGGATTTCGATTTCCGCAGATTGTAACGGAATCGGGAAATGCGGCAAGTGCCTCGTTCAGATAGGGGAAAAGAAGGTTAAGGCTTGCGATACGCTCGTCGAAAACGATCTTACAGTCTATTGCTCGAATCTTGCAGAAAAGCCGGGCGCCGTCAATTCCGCCAAGCTCGTCAATTTCGCCGGCGCTGCAAATCCCGCATCGATGGAAGACGCCTCTTATGCCATTGCCGTCGATCTCGGAACCACAACCATTGCCGCAAGCCTTCTCGATCGGAACACCGGCGCGCTTCGTGCTTCGTTCAGCGCGCTCAATGCGCAGCGATCTTACGGTGCCGACGTCATTTCGCGCATCGACGCTTCGTTTGAAGACGCTACGCTTCTTTGCGAATGCATTCGAGCGCAGCTGTGTGAAGTGTTTCACAAGCTATCGGACGGTGCCGGATTGTCGCCCGAAAAGGTGGAACAGATTGTGATTGCGGGAAACACCGCGATGAGCTTTTTGCTTCTCGGGCATCCATGTCGTTCTCTCGGTTCTGCACCGTTCCATCCTGAATTCCGGATTCAGGAAAGTTATGCGTATGCGGAAATTTTCAACGATAAAACATTGGACTGTCCCGTCCGCATATTGCCGTACATCTCTGCATTTGTTGGCGGCGATATTGTTTCGGGTCTGCTCACACTACCGGAAACCGAGCATTTTCTCCTCATCGATCTCGGCACAAACGGAGAAATGATTTTAAAAAGCGAAGGGAAGCTGCTCAGCACATCAACGGCCGCCGGACCCGCTTTTGAAGGCGGAAGCATATCCTGTGGCATGGGTGGGCTTCCCGGTGCCATTTTTGCGCTCCGCTACGATGAATCGCGGAAGACATTTGCCTACGAAACCATTGACGGCGCTTCCCCGATCGGGCTCTGCGGTTCAGGCATTCTCGACACGGTCTCTGCATTGTTGTCAACCAATATGATTGACAGGACGGGCGCTTTCGCCGAGCCCGCAGAAGACAGTCCTATTTTGCTCGCAAGAAACAAAGAATCCGGATCGGAGATTCTGTTTACGCAGAAGGATGTTCGCGAATTCCAGCTCTCCAAAGGGGCAATTCGCGCCGGAATCGAAGTGCTTCTTGCCGAATCGGGCGGACGTCTCCCCGATGTTGTTTTTCTTGCAGGCGGATTTGGTCAGGCACTCAATCCGGAAAGCGCTTTTGTCACAGGATTGCTGCCGGAAAGCTTGCGTGGAAGGGTGCATTCTATTGGAAATTCAAGCCTTGCGGGTGCTGCATCTGTCTGCAAAAACCCGGAACACTATGCTGACGCCAAACAAATCGCAGCGCGCGGAACCGAGATTATCCTCGCCGAACACCCGCGCTTTTACGACCTTTTCATCCGTCATATGGAATTTTGATTCCGCTTGGCGCAAAATTTGCTTCATTGCGGTCTATGTGTTTCCGGTGATATAATTTCGGAGTAATGTACGTTAGGCGAGATTGGGCATAGTGATGTTATGTTGTTATTTTGTCACAGGAAATTATCGTTTTATGGTTACTGCTTCTCCATAGGGGGTGCCAAATGAAAAGCAAATTTAAAAAATTTAACATTCTGGTTGTCTTTCTTCTGATTGTCTCGATGGTTTCGTTCTCTGCTTGCGCGCCGAAAGAACCTACGGGTGGCACGGAGGTGAAAGAGCCTTCGAAAAAAGCGCTGGAGGATCAGGAAGAATTTGACCGTATCGCGAATGATTTATTTGAATATTACGTTACGGCAGATTCGCTCACGATGAATGTTTTCCTTGTTTCGCCCGGTGCATTCGACATCGAAGTTCCCGACCTCACACTTGGCGACTACAGTGCCGACGCCTTTCGTGAAAGCATTGATTTTGAACAAAAGCAATTAAAACTGCTGAAGACGATTGATCGCGAAAACTTGAAGGATTCACAGAAGCTCACCTATGATATCTTGGCGGAGCAGCTGTCGTGGTCTTCGGAAGATGAGGAATATCTCTATTATGGTGAATCCCTGTCGCCAACCATCGGAATTCAATCGCAGTTGCCTGTTATTTTCTCGGAATATCATATTTACGACAAAGAAGATTTCGACGACTATCTGGAACTTCTCTCCTTGGTCCCGGATTATTTCGATCAAATCCTTCAATTCGAAGAGGAAAAGAAGGCTTCCGGTCTTTTTATGGCCAATAGCGCAGCGGTGAACACGATTGCACAGATTCGGGAGTTTACGAAAAATCCGGAATCCAATCTGCTCCTCAGCACTTTTGACGAAGAAGTAAATGCTTTTGAAGGTCTCACGGATGAAGAAAAAGCCGATTTCATTGCGCGCAATAAAACGATTGTTTTGGAAGAAGTCCTTCCTGCGTACGAAAATCTGGCGACGCAATTGGAAGAATTCAATAAAGACAATACGCGTACAGGCGGACTTCCGGATTTGAAAGAAGGGAAGGCGTATTTTGAATTGCTTGTGAAACAAGGTACAGGGTCGTCAAGGACCGTAGAGGAAATTGATGCCTTGTTGGATGAAACAATGAAAGAAAGTATGGGTAAAATTATAACCATTATGGGGAAAGATCAGACGATTTTAGAGAAGGTAATGTCCCCTGTTTTCCCGGTAACCACGCCGGAGGCCATTTTGAATTATCTGGAAGAGGCGATTGAAGAAGACTATCCGCCTCGTGCCGACAATGGTTATGTCCTGAAAACGGTAGATCCCTCTCTGGAAAGCCATATGAGTCCGGCATTCTTTCTCGTTCCTCCCATTGATGAGGGAGTAAACAACACCATTTACATCAATCAGTCGAAGGTGACAGATGCAGCAGTCTTATTCTCGACACTTGCTCACGAAGGATATCCGGGACATTTGTATCAGATTGTCTATTTCAAGTCGTTGGATGAACCGCCGGTGCGGCAGCTTATCGGGACGGGTGGCTATACGGAAGGTTGGGCAACCTATGTGGAGCAGCGTTCTTATTATTTGGCAGGACTGGAGAAAAATGTCGCAGAACTGCTTTCGCATAATGCACGGTATACCTACTGTTTATATGGCAAGGCAGACATCGGCGTCAATTATCATGGGTGGACCCAAAAAGAGCTCACAGAATTTTTGGCGACCATCGGCATCACGGATGAGACGATCGTAAAAGAAATGTACGAAAGCCTTGTGGCTGAACCCGGAAATTATATCAAATACACTTTGGGTTCGGTCGAATTTGTCGAATTGCGCGAGAAGGCAGAGGATGTTCTTGGAAAAGATTTCAACGAAAAAGAGTTCCATACCTTCCTTTTGGAAACAGGACCTGCGCCTTTCGATATTGTCAATGCCGAGCTGGACGACTGGCTGGACGTTCCGAAAACATCCAAATCGAAGAAAGCTGCTTGACAGCGGTTCTATCGTACGGTAAAGTTGGAAATGGTTGTGACGTATTCCTTTGATGCGTCCGACTACAAAGTAGAAATCTGTTTCAGGGCGAGGTGAAACTCCTCACCGGCGGTGAAGCGTAAAGGCATATGCCGAAGCGACAAGTCCGCGAGCCGAGTAAGGCAGGGAACGTTCCCCCTTACGACGCAGAATCCGTTTGAATCGGGTACCGACGGTTAAAGTCCGGATGAAAGAAACGATTGCGCATTATTTTAGCGTTTTTATGCCCTCCGAAGCATTTTTTGGAGGGCATTTTAATCTCCGCTACAGATTTCTTTGCTATCGCGCATCGCGCTATAAAAGTGTACGATGTGCAATCTCAAGAGCGATCGCAATATCGATCGAACATTTGTAAGCAGGAGGTAAAAAAATGCAGCAGCAAGTTAGAATCACGGAAGAACAAGTGAAGGACCCAAATTCTCACCAGAGAACGGTGAAGCTCGCAAAAGCAGCAATGATGCTGGCGATTTCCGTTGTCTTTTCCTTCATCCCCTCAATGCCCGTACTGCCGACGGTGGATTTCATCCGCTACGAATTTTCAGATCTACCCATACTCATAAGCTGTTTTGCTTTTGGTGTACCCGCAGGAATTGTCATCGCCGCACTCAGCATCGTAATCAATTTCTTTCTTGGCGGTGCAGAAAGTGGTCCTTATGGGATGATCATGCACATCATCGCTATTGGGACTTACGTTCTGGCTGCAGGACTGATTTATCGCGTGAAGAAAGATCGCAAACATGCCATTATCGGACTCATCGTCGGGATTCTCGCAATGACGGCAGTTATGATTCCCTCGAATCTGTTCATTACGCCCGCTTTTATGGGTGTGCCGGTCGCAGTTGTGAAACCCTTGATTGTCCCCGCAATTATCCCCGTGAATCTGATCAAAGGGCTCATCAGCGCGGTGTTGACGTTTATCCTCTACAAGAGAATTTCACCGTTTTTGCATAAGTGAGGCACGGGCTACACATCAGGCGAAAAAATAAGCTTATCCGAAGAGCGGGAATGCCACAAACAGCCAAAAAGGAATCATGGCAATAAATAGGATGGTCGTAATGGCGATGATGGTAGAAGCAAGTTTTTCGTCGCCGTTGTATTTAATCGCCAGAAGACCGGATGTTGCACCGGCGGGCATACCCGTCATCAGCACTGCAATTTCGGCAATGTTGCGGGGTATGTCTGCGAGTAGACAGGCCGCAAAGGCAATGCCCGGAATAAAAATCAGGCGAATAAAACAGAAGAAATAAACAGTCTTGTCTTTCAGCATATCTTTCCGAAGCTCAAGGAGAATGGAGCCACAGAGTACCATGGTTATCGGAAGGGTACAGGCGGAAAAACTGTCGATTGGCAGGCTCAGGGCGGTTGGAATTTCGATTTTGACAAGAAGAAGGACAAGACCGATATAGACGGCTATCATGTTTGGGTTTCCCATTGCCTTCAGTGCTGCAATGGCAGGATTCTCTTTCTCCTTTGTAAAGTACGACATGCTGAATGTCCACATGGTAATTCGTTGTGGAATGAGAAATATTGCACCATAAGAAAGTGCTTCTTGTCCGTAGAGTGCAGCAAGAATAGACATGCCAAAGAATCCGGAATTACAGACGGTGGTCGCATAGCGTAAGACCGCCTTCCTATCGTAGGATTCTTTACGGTACAAAGCATAGCTGAAAATTTGAATGAATGCTTGTAAAACAGCTGCGGTAAGAAAAGTAATGCCAAAGCTGAGCAATTGCCCATTTTTCATGTGGATTTCAAATGAACTGATAATCGTACAGGGCAAAAAAACAAAGAGTACGACGTCTGTCAGCTTTTTCTGTACTTCTTTTGTGAACAGACCGCTCTTCCCGCAAACGAAACCGACGCCCATCAAGATTATGATGTGCGCCGCGGTTGAACCTATGCTTGCGATATCGACCATGGTTTGCTCCATTCTGCTGATTCTTGTTTCATGAAAGTTCTTTTGTTGCTCACATCTTTGTCACATGAGGCTATGCAAATAGGATCTTTTTTTTCATTATAGCATGCTCTCTTCCTCCCCGTATCCTCAGTTACACTTTCGCTTTCGACGATTGATCTTGCATACATTTTTTCATGCGTGGAATGTTAGAAGCGGCGTTTGAAAATGCTTTCATGTGGGTACCTATAGCAACAACGGTGATAAGCACAGGGATTGCAAGTGCTTCGGGGTACACATCAGGCAAAGGAGCTTGACATGATGAAAGAAAAGAAAGCAAAGAGAAGACAACTCTCCATGAAAGTAGCAAGTATCTTATTTGCTTTGGTTTTGGCGGCGGTTGTGGTCATGCCAATCGGCATTTTCGCCGATTCCGCGGAGCCTGAGTCTGAGGTGACGGTGGAGCTTATGGAAGAAGATGGCAATCTTCAAGGAGACGAAGACGAACAGGCGGCGGAAGCCGTCGAAGAAATCACGAATGAGGAACTTCCGTCTGACGTAATCCTCGATGAACGTCCACCTGAGGCGGAAGCCGTCGAAGACCTCTCGAATGAGGAACTTCCGTCTGACGTAGTCCGCGATGAAATAGTTGGGATTGTCATAGGCACCGGTTATGAATTTGATCATACTACCGGAAAACTGACGGTGACAAGCGATGAGGGAACGACGAATTGGCGGACAGACACGAATATCAGCAACATCAGCGACCAAGACCGCTATAACAGTATAAAATCTGTTGAAATCGAAAACGGCGTGACTGAGATAGGCGACCGTGCGTTCGATTCCTGTTCAAATCTTGTCAGTGTAACGCTTCCGGCAAGTCTCCAGTCGATAAACTACTACGCATTTAATGGGTGCACAAGTCTGACCGGCATAGATTTCAGTACCTGTACAAGCCTCCGGACGATAGGCGTTGCGGCGTTTCAGCAGTGCACAGCTTTGGACAGCGTAGATTTCAGTGCCTGTACAAGTCTCCAGACGATAGAAACCGCGGCGTTTCATACATGTGAAACCCTGAAAAGCGTAGATTTCAGCGGCTGCACAGACCTTCAGACAATAGGAAACTTCGTGTTCCAGGCATGTAAGGATCTTCAGAGCGTAGATCTCAGCGGCTGCACAGACCTCCGGACGATAGGCAGCGCGGCGTTTTCGTTTACAAATCTCGCGAGCATAGATTTCACTGCCTGTACAAGTCTCCAGACGATAGGCGTTGCGGCGTTTTCGACTACGAAGTTCACAAGCATAGATTTAAGTGCCTGCACAAGCCTCCAGTCGATAGACCATGCCGTGTTTGAAAAGTGCGAGAATCTTGCCAGCGTAACGTTTCCGGAAAGTTTACAGACGATGGGCGGCAATATGTTTAGTAACTGCACAAACCTAAGTGTCTTGTGGTTTCGTGGTGCGACTCCGCCTCCGACAGTGAACCCGGGCGTGTTTAACGGCATTCCTTCAACAGGTATTGTTATAAATTGTCCGACAGGCTCGGAGGCACTTTACACAGACATGATAAACAACACTTCTGCTCCGTCCGGTTGTACTGTGAATCCTCTGCTGTCCACTGACGCAGGACTATACTCTGTAGCGATGAATCGCGTGACGCCGGGAGCCGAAGCCGGAACGTCTGCTGACCCGATAACGGCGTCCATATCCGTGACAGGCGGTGTATCGAGCATCGCGACATCGGACATAAGGACTACGGACGTGATGGCGACGTGGCATATTTATTCAGACAGGGGCTTTTCTCAGGACGCGGATGTGCCCGTCAGTCTGCCGATAGATGGCGGAGATACTCATGTATATGTGAAAGTCACAGCCGAGAACGGTACTACGATACTGTATTATGATGTGACGGCGACAGTGCCCGATACCTTATCGCCTGTGCCGGGAATCGGCGGCACAATCACCACCGCAAACGCTTCGCAAACATCACTTACCCTGAACTGGACAGCGGCGTCGGACAATGTAACAGCGGCAGCGAATCTGAAATACTATGTCTACACTTCGATAAGAGACAACATCTCTTCTGTTTCGGACTGCACGGCGAACGGAACACTGCTGAACGCGGGCGGCACGGCGAACATCACGAGTTTTGGCGTGGGCGGTCTGCCGGCTGCCACCACATACTATTTCAATGTGCTGGTAGAGGATGCGGCGGGCAATCGCGCAGCGTATCAGGCGGCGAACGCAACGACACTCAGCACTGAAACGCCTCCCATCGTCTATCCCGTACTTAAGCAATTTGATAATTTTACCGGTAGCGGTACAGTTACGGCGCGCATAGACGCCGACCATACGAAATTTATGCGTCTTTCCCTTGACGGTACGGAGATCTCTCCGTCAAGCTATACGATTACGCAGGGCAGCACCGTCATCACACTGAGTGAAGCGTATCTGAAAACCTATGCAAACGGCGTGTATGTGTTGAAGGCGGAATTCAAAGACGGCATCAGCGAAGACCTCAGTCTGCGCGTCAATGTGCAGGGAACCTCTGCGAATCCCGGTACCGGCACAAGCGCCGGCGGCACGAATCCAAATACCGGAGATAACGCCAACCCGATGCTTTGGTGGCTCGTGCTCGTGCTCGCGACCGCAGGAATGTTAAAAACATCGCAAGACCTCTTCCAACGCCATCGGATGTAAAAGAGTTTGAAAGAATAAATATACATAATTAAGAATAAATATACAAAAAGTAATTGACAATCTCCGCACGATATGTATAATCTAATCTTATATTTGATTTAATCCGAGCATGAAATTTTATCAGATGACAGGTCTCTTCCAACGTCATCTGATAAAAGATTTGTTTTTTTTATCGGCAAGCAGTCGGAGCGTATGCTGCACGGGAGGCGTTGATGGCGATCGATCTGAAGGGACGTAGTTTGCTTTCACTGATGGACTTTTCATCGGAGGAGATTCGATATCTTCTCGATTTTTCAGCAAAGCTGAAAGCTGAAAGGAAAGCCGGCGTCATTCGGGAACGCCTGAAAGGAAAATGCATTCTTCTTCTCTTTGAAAAGACCTCAACACGAACGCGCAGTGCATTTGAGACAGCGGCTGCGCAAGAGGGCGGTTCCGTTACGTTTCTGAGCAATCGCGATTCCCAGTTTGGAAAGAAAGAATCGCTCGAAGATAGCGCAAAGGTCTTCGGACGTCTCTACGATGCGATCGAATACCGGGGTTATTCCCAACAAGTGGTCGAGGATCTCGCCAAGTATTCCGGGGTTCCGGTCTACAACGGGCTTACCAATGTAGATCACCCCACACAGATTCTTGCCGATCTGCTCACCATCGAAGAATACGTGAAAAAGCCGCTGAACGAGGTTAAGGTTGTGTTCTGTGGTGATACGCGAAACAATATGACCTACGCGTGGATGTACGGTTGCGCAAAACTGGGCATCGAATTTGTTGCCTGCGGACCGCAGCAGCTGGCGCCGGAGGCGTGGGTTTTTGAGCATATTGCGGATGCCGCGCAAAAAAGCGGCGCAAAAATTCGGTTTTCTTCCGACCTTGCAGAAGTTGAGGGCGCAGATGTCATCTATACCGATATATGGGCGTCTATGGGTGAAGAAATGGAGATTCCAAAGCGCGTAAAGCTCTTACGCCCCTATAAAATCACGCAGGAATTAATGGAGCAGACGGGCAATCCGAATGTTATCTTCATGCACTGCCTGCCATCTTTTCACGATTTTGAGACGGCTATGGCATTGGAGCAACGCTCCTTGGGCTACGACATTCGCGAAGTTACGGACGAAGTGTTCCGCGGACCTCATTCCGTGGTTTTTGACGAAGCGGAAAATCGAATGCATACCATTAAGGCACTCATGCTTGCAACAATAGGAACCG
>JAITTH010000087.1 GCA_031287295.1 Eubacteriales Family XIII. Incertae Sedis bacterium | reverse complement strand
AGCAAGTGGTCAGCGTGACGAGCAAGACCGATGCCTTGTCTGTATTGGAAAATATCGAAACGGTCTTCAAAGGTCCTGAAAATGGATGGAAGGGTGGTTTCGCGGAAAATGTGACCGTGTCTGCAATCAGCGTAAACATTGACACGTTGGCTACGACACAGGCAGCCGTCGAGTATTTGCTCACCGGAAGCACCAAAGAAGATGTCTATGAAGTCGTTGACGGAGACACCATTTGGGATATCTGCGTGCGTTTCAACATCTCGCCCGAAGAAATCGAAGTGGCAAACCCGGATCTCGATCCCGATAATATTTTTGTCGGCGACGAACTAAAGCTGAAACGCTTTGAGCCGTTCGTCCATTATGAAGCAAGTGGTGTCATTACGACAAGAGAACCGGTTGCGTTCGAAACGGTGGAGGAACCGACAGAAGATCTTTACGAAGGTGAATCCGAAGTTGCGCAGGAAGGTGTTCTTGGTGAACGTGATGTCACACGCAAGGAAACCCGCGTGAATGGGCAAACCATCACTTCGGAAGAACTGACATCCACTGCGATTACCGCACCGGTAAGCCGTATTGTGCGCGTCGGCACCAAAGTGAAGCCTCAGTCCGTTGCTTCCACACCGTCTTCTTCAACGGCACCGAAGCCGGACTACTCCAGTAGTTATCAGAATGGGGCAGGAATCGTTGCTACCGCATATGCCTATATCGGCGTTCCCTATGTTTGGGGTGGCAGTTCGCCTTCAGGTTTCGATTGCTCCGGCTTGGTTCAATATGTATACGCGATGAATGGCATCAGCATTCCGCGTACGGGCGTAGACATGGCAGCTGTTGGCAGGGTCTTTCCACTTTCCGAAGCAGTGCCCGGCGATGTGCTCGGATGGGGCGGTCCGGGACCCGGTTGCTATCATGTGGCACTCTATATCGGGAACAATCAATACATCCACGCACCATACCCCGGAGCGTCTGTGTCGGTTGCAACATTCGGATGGTTCTATCCCGACTATGCAATAAGACTCTAATACAGAAACCGTTTTATTACTTACACAATAAATAGCAAGAGGGCTGCTCATAGCGAGTAGCCCCTTTCTTTTCTTCTATTCGTCACTTCGGTAGTGTTTCGTTGGATTGAGAATCGGTGCTTTTCAACGAGTCCCTTTTGGTGTAGGCAAGGTCGCACATACATCTTAGCTGGTGCCATGTCAAACGAGCCTAACACAGTAACAGCCGAAATTTACCACTTGAAACCGTTTTATTATGAGGCTATTTACACGTAGATGATGGTCAGCGCCCCAAAGCTCACATTTCCCGTAAGGGTTACCGTGGGGGAATTTTGCCCGGCATGACCCGGGTTCTTTTCATCAAAACCCGAGAGGCTTCGGTGCGTGCGATTGACGATCCTCCACTCTTTGGGAACATACAATTCCATGGCACCGAAAGAGACATTGCAGTCGATGGACGCCTCGGAACCGTTTATGCGCGCGTTGTCGAAATAGACCTTCATCGCGCCAAAAGAACACTCCAGCACAGCATGTTTGAAATTGAGAGAGTTTACGTATTTTATCGTCGATCCGAAACTCGTTTTCTCAAACACGTCTTCGCCGTCCGGCTCATCAATAACTTGTTCGTACTCATCTGTTTTTACAGCATCCTTGTAGCCACGAACATGCACGTAGGCATTGTATTTGTGGTATCTCTTTCGGGGATGAAACAGAATCGAAAAGCCGATGCTGAGCAGCAATGCCACGCCGAATGCCGCCCATAAATTCAACTTGCCGATGTTGAGACCGAAGGGTTCCGCAAGCAGAATAAGAAGACCGAGTGCAGGGAAGAATATCCCGAACCAAAAAAGATGCGGAAGACTTGCGATGAGAATGATCAGCAATAGAGTTGAAAGCAGAATCGTACCGAGTGAAAATCCCGATATCGCGATGATGCCCAACAGATTTAAGACAATGATTGCGGCTGCTGCGACAAAGAATAGCCCCCAGAATATGCGGCCCGCCGACCATCTCCTTTCAGATTTTTTTTCATGGATGTTGTTCATAGTTTCCTCCTACCTCGTTTTCGCGCCGTTCAGCTTGTCGTACAAAATGCGAAAATACTGCCTGCTCACACTGATTTTTTTATGGGAATCGCGGAACTCTACGGTACTTGGTCCAAACGGATTTTTCTCAATGGCGTAGATATGTTCCGTGCCGACGATGGCCGATTTCGAAACGCGAAGAAAACTATGGGGCAACAACGCTTCCAGTTCGTAAAGCCGTAGCTTCGATTCAAAGGCGTCGTGTGTCGTGTGTGCCCACGTGTGCCCATCCTGTGCTTCGAAAAACAAAATGTCTTCGGGCATAAGATAGTATTCACGTCCCGCTTTCGTAAGGCGAATTTTTGCGTTGGTGGCATCTGCATCAGAGAGCATCTTTTGCATTTGTGCAACCTTTGCATCTATCGTTTTACAACGGATCGTCACTTCGGTCTCATTTACGGTATCATCTATGTCGATTCGAATCTTCATTGTAGATTTAGCCTACCCCACTGTATCTCGAATGTAAATACGTTCACGCCAAGCGGTAGAAATAGTAAGATAACCGGTAAAATCATAAAGCTAAAAAAAAGAAAACGACGCAATCACGCCGTTTTCCCTTCCTCAAATAGGAGATGTTAATAAAGTGAAACGACCGGTTTAATGAGATCGCTCGGTTTGTCCTTCATAAGCAAGAGTGCTTCGTCCGCATCTTTAAAGTTATGGAAGCGGTGGGTGAGCAACGGACTCACATCAAGCCGTCCGTGTACCATCAGACGTGCAAGGAATTCCATATTCTTACGACCGCCCGGCATCAGCCCGCCGATGATGCGAATGTGTCCCATACCGAGTCCCCATTCGACGCGCGGTATGCGGATAAAATCTCCTGTGCCAAGATAGTTGATGTTGGAAACGATGCCGCCCGGCTTAACCATGCGTACGGCTTGTTCGAAGGTGTCTAATTCACCGCCGGCAAGAATAACCTTATCGACAGGTTTCCCGCCCGTTGCGTCCAGAATCTGTGAAACAATATTGCCGTCGCGATAATTGATGAGATCGGTTGCTCCGTAAAATTTTGCGGCGTCTTGGCATATTTGCCGTGAGCCAACACCAAAGACACGTCCCGCACCGCGCAAAACGCTTCCGGCGACAGCCATGAGACCCACCGGACCGATGCCAACCACAGCGACTGTATCGCCGTATTCAACCTCTGCCAAGTTTGCACCGTGAAATCCTGTCGGAATCATATCGGAGAGCATTACGGCATCTTCAACGGAGATTTCTTTTGGAAGATGTGCCAAGTTTCCATCGGCTTGGTTGACATGGAAGTAATCTGCAAAAACACCATCTTTGACGTTGGAGAATTTCCAGCCGTTCAGCATCCCATAAGAATGTTGGGAATATCCTGCCTGCGATTCAACCGCCTCCCAATCCGGGGTAATTGCCGGAATGATGACACGGTCGCCGGGCTTAAAATCTTTTACAAGTGAGCCAACCTCAACCACTTCCGCGCAGGCTTCGTGACCTAAAATGAGGTTGTGTCTATTGCCGAGTGCACGTTCCCATACTGTGTGAACATCGGATGTGCAGGGCGATATGGCCAGAGGTTTGCACAGCGCATCCATTGGTCCGATGGCTGGGATATCCTTTTCAATCCATCCAATGGTGTCGAAGCCGAGCATAGCCAATCCATTCATTTTTTTTGACATTTTTTTTCCTCCTGTACCTTTTGTGACTTCGCGAATTCTATCGTTCAATACAATGAGCATGGTTTGTTGCGACATGCTGTTTGTATATTATGGGTCGAATGGAATATATCATACTTTACCACTTTGGTAAAG
>JAITTH010000072.1 GCA_031287295.1 Eubacteriales Family XIII. Incertae Sedis bacterium | reverse complement strand
TATTTACGTATCTAAAGGAATCTCATCCCAGTCTTGTTCTTCACGAATAAGCCATTCGAGTGCTTTTCTTCTTTCCATAACAACTTCTTCATTTAATTTACCAATACTTGATATATCAGGATGTAGTCTTTTTTGACGACACGCCCAATGATAACAATAATATAAATCCAGCATGTCTAATATTTTTTCAACACTTCTTAATTTAAACATACCTTTGAAGAAATCATAATCTTTACTCGTTTCCAGAAGGATACCAACCGCCCTTTCCACCCTACAAATCTTAGAAGCATCAATCATTTCTTTATTCGTTATCAAGTTTGAAGCCCAAATAATACCCCAATATATTTCATAGGACCACGCTACATTAATGACATTTTGTGGCGTAAAATTACTACTAAAAATAAGTTTTTCTTGAGGTAGAAGATCATCGTATGCTATGTCATAATGACTCAGATACGCTATATGTGACTTAATGATATCAGCAATGAGGGCATCCTGTTCAGAATACATCGTAGCAGCACATGAGGCTGAAAATAAGCAACCTATTGCTCTTTTACATATCACATCAATATCTTTTACGGTTATCTCGCTACTTGATTCAATTGTGGGTAAACCCTCATTGTAAGAAATACCCATTTTTTTAAGTTTTTCAATCGTATTGTTTCTTCTTTCAAGAGGCGTTAAAATCACTTCTTGTTTAGATTTACCAAATAAGCCCATAAATACTCATTACCCCCTATTCATTATATTTATGTATGATATTATATCATAATTTTAGCTAGCCTCATGTGACAAAGTAAGAAACGCGCATGAGGCTAGGTCCTATTCATTGATATCGTTTCCTATTTCGACTTCTTCAGTTCTTTTTCAACTTTGTCGTTCAGCTTCTGCCTTAGGTTGCCCGTCCATGTGCGACTGCGCCATTCGGAAAGCAGTCCGTCGCAGAAATCTGCCACATCATCGCCTGTCACATCGAGCACTCGTTTGCCCTCCGCAGCACCCTGTTCAAACAATTCCACGATGTCGTACAGTACGTCCATGAGACCATCTGTTGAAAAATTCCAAATGTATTTGCGTGCCTCGCGATACACAATCTGATACTCACGCGGAAGTTTTTTGACCCGTGCTTCGTAGCTGCGATAGATGCGTTTTTCTTCGCCCACACCGATGATTTTCTTAAAGATGTTCATTGCTGCACCCCCTTCAATTGATTGATTTTCGTTTCTAAAAAATTCCACTTTTCCCAAAACTGTTCCAGCTCCTTTTCCCCTGCCGCATTGAGTTTGAAGAACTTGCGTGGCGGTCCTACATCGGACGACCTTTTCGTAATGTCTACAAGGTTGTTGCGCTCGAGCCGTACCAAAATGGTGTAGACCGTTCCTTCCACCACGTCTGAAAAACCGAGCGCGTTGAGTTTACGTGTAATCTCGTATCCGTAAGTGTCCTCACGGCTGATGATTTCAAGCACGCATCCCTCCAAAACACCTTTGAGCATTTCTGTTATATGGTTCAGGTGATTCACCTCCCTACTTTGTATCACAAATATTCAGTATTACTTACTACTAGTACAAAGTAACGCGTAGTAGCTGTATTGTCAAGCACTATTTTCGGCGATTTTCTCAGATTATCTCATCAATTCCATGAAAGGTTCGGCGCGTGAGGATGCCGACTGCAATCATCACCAGGGGCGCCACATAAAACAGAAGAGATACGTGATCCCCTATCTTTTCAAAAGCAATTCCATAGAGAAACTGCCCCAACGGACTCGTGCACATCACAATGCAGATGAAGCACGAAATGACTTTTCCGATGAGGTCTTTTGGCGTTAATATGCCAAGGAACGTCACCATCTGAATCTGAAATACCGTATGAATTGTGAGCATCAATCCGCAGCAAATGACGAAGATGAGGTAGATACCCATAGAGGCGATTCGCCGTATCGGGCTCAAAACCCAAATGTTGTGTGATGATCACGGGAAGTCCGATCAGAATCAGAGCGGTTAAGAGCAGATTGGACGACGCAAAGATAACGGATACTTTCCAGATAACCGGCTGCCTTTTGAACATGAAGTGAAAGCTTTCTTTGAGGTCGCTCGCACCGATTGAAATGATATTTCCGCTCGTATGCCTCTTTTCAAACGGAATGTGAATGAAGATTTCCATGACCGCAGATGCGAAAAAACAGCCGATGCTCACATACAGAATCGGATTCAATCCCAAGAAGGAGAATAGAAGCCCTCCGATGATCGGTCCCGCCATGCTCGATGTGGAGTTGATCATATCCACAACTGAGTTTGCTTTCATCATTTGTTCCGGCTTGACCATAACCGGTACACTTGCCTTCACCGCCGGTTGGTACGCGCCCTGTATGCCATACAAAATCATCATCGTAACAGCAATGAGCGGAACGATATCGATTTTTCCTGCCATTTGGTAGAAGACAAAAATGAGGGCAGCTGTGCCGAAATCGAGAATCACCATGATATTTCGCTTGTTCACGCGGTCGGCGATGATGCCCCCTATCGGGAAAAGCAGCAGCATGGGGATAAAGGAAATCGCCAAGATTGTTCCGAAGAGCGCTGCCGAACCCGTTTCGTTGAGCAGGTAAAGTGGAAGCGCATAGCGCAAGATCTGATTGCCGAAGATGGAAACAATTTGTCCGATCGCAACGAGGGTGAAGTCTTTCTGAAAGAGTGTCCGGTTATTCATGATTTGTAGCTCGCCTCTTGAAGTAATCTTGATGGTAGCGGGGATTGGATACCGTGACTATGCCTCCAAATACGCGGCGAGTTTCTTCCAGGCCGCTTGCGTGGTGTGAAACGCCGCGAAGTGTTTCTCTACCTGCCTATCGTATTTGTTCAGTTCGTCGAGTATATCCATAAATTTTTTGTTGCTAAAATAGTCGCAGAGCTTGGGCAAAACGGCAATGAGGTTTTCGCGCATCTTTGCAATTTGTACCTTGTATTCATCCCGGCGCGTAATGTATAAAAGCAGCGGTTTGTAGCGAATCCAACCGATGCACGCGCTGAAAAAACGTGTGGCCACCTTTTTCGAATCACCCATGATGTGTTCCAATTTTTGCGGAAGAACGCCATGAAGCAACGATGTATAGACAGAAAATCCATCATGAAACGTATAGCAAGGCACGCGCATCACAATGCAATCTGCCAAACAGGTGCTTAAAAATGTATCTTCTCCTCTTGCCGACGGCGGGTTGTAGAAAGCACTGAGCTCCGAGAGGTTGGTTAGATTGATGCAGAGATTTGAGCCCGTAATGAACTTTGTCTTCCCGACCAACGGCGTTTCAACAGCGGTTCCGTCTAAAATGCGCTCCGTGGCATAGGTGATGCTTCCGTTTTCCATAAGTGATTTCACACGCTCCCAGCTAATGATGTCGTTGCTAATTGCCTCGATGAACATCCGAAAGTCCACTTCGCTCAACCTAGGGTCAAAGGTAATATTCGGAATCGGCGAAATGTAGCCACAGTGGTGTCCGCAAGTAATGGTCGCCTCATCGATAAAGCCAAGGTGTGTGGAAAGGATTTGCTGCCCTATCCAACTCTCATTCCCTCCCGTACGCCGAACCGCCAGAGGGTACTCGTCATCATCGAGAAAGAGAATCGCATCCATCCCACGTTTCGCTGCTGCATGGAGAATCGCGTTGCGCTTTCCGGCATAGCCCTTTTCGAAGAACAAATCGCATTCCTTCTGCGTGAGGATGCCGTTCTCGCGTAAAAAAAACGCTTCGGTTTGGATCGAAGCGCGATCTATGAAGACGATGTCGGCGAGCATTTCGCGGAGTTCTATATTGATGTTTG
>JAITTH010000050.1 GCA_031287295.1 Eubacteriales Family XIII. Incertae Sedis bacterium | reverse complement strand
CTACGCATCGGCTTTGTTTCCCCGACGGAATACGGCGGGAAATTGTACTGATGCATATAACGTTTTCCGGTTTCATCACCAATGCCATCGATGGTCTGGCTAGCGGAAAGCGGTGCAAGTGTCGTTACGGAAAGCACCTGCGTCTGTCCTCTCGTGAAGAGACCGGTGCCGTGCGTGCGCGGAAGGAAGGAGGTTTCGCACCAAATGGGGCGAATTTCCGTCGTTTTTCTACCGTCCGGACGAATCTGCTCGTTAATGACCATCGAACGGAATTCTTCGACCATCACTTCTTCTACTGCTGCGGAAATCAACTTATCTTTTTCCGGGAATTTCTCGGCAAGCGCTTCTTTTGCGAGTGCATAGGCTTCGTTGATCTTCTCGTACTGTTCTTGCCTTGCAAAGGTGTGCACGGCATCTTTTAGTTTTGCGGAAACGGTTTCACGTACCGCTGTCATAATTTCTTCCGGAATGGAGGCATCCTGTACTTCGATCTTTGCAAGACCCACTTCGGAAACAATCTCTTCGATGAACGCGATTACGGTCTTAATTTCTTCATGCGCGAACATAATGGCTTCCAGAATGGTTTCTTCCGCAATCTCGTTGGCGCCTGCTTCGACCATCATAATGGCTTCCTTCGTGCCCGAAACCGTAAGCGAAAGCTGCGATTCCGCACGTTCTGCCTGTGTCGGATTTACAACAAAGCGCCCGTCGATGAGCCCGATAATCACAGAACCCGTGGGACCTTCGAAGGGAATGTTCGAGATGGAAAGCGCCACAGATGAACCGATCATCGCTGCGACTTCCGGCGGACAATCGTGATCTATGGAAAGTACCGTCGCCACAACCTGTACGTCATTGCGGAATCCCTTTGGAAACAAGGGACGAAGCGGTCTGTCCATCAGCCTTGCGCACAGTGTCGCTTTTTCACCGGGACGCCCTTCACGCTTGATGAACCCACCGGGGATTTTACCCGCAGCGTACATTTTTTCTTCGTATTCGCAACTCAGTGGGAAAAAGTCGATGCCTTCTCTCGCCGATTTTGCCATGGTGGCCGTGACGTTTACAACCGTGTCGCCATAACGTACGGTTACGGCACCGTTCGCCTGTTCTGCCACCTTTCCGATTTCAAATTGAAGCAATCTGCCGCCGAGTGCGGTCTTAAACGTCCTGTAATTTGTAAATGCCATTTTCTTTTCTCTTCCTCTTCTTTCTTTTTTCTATTCTTCTTTACGTTGATTATGATCGAGCGGTAAAAGGAATCATTTCCATGTCTACCGCAAGTACCCTAATGCCCTAACATAAAGAAGAGACGAGGGCGCTTTCTCCCCCGCCTCTTCTTTTTACTATTTTCTCAGTCCCAAACGCGTAATCAGCGTACGATATCTTTCAATGTCTTTGTCTCTGAGGTAGTTGAGAAGATTCCTTCTCTTTCCGACCATTTTCAAAAGACCTCTTCTGGAATGATGATCTTTTTTGTGAATCTTCAGGTGCTCATTCAAATCGTTGATTCGGAATGTGAGAATGGCTACCTGCACTTCCGGCGAACCCGTGTCGTCATCCTTCGTTTTGTACTCGTTGATGATTTCTATCTTCTTTGCTTGATCGATCATGTTCTTTCTCCTTTTCTCGATTCGCCCAATGCCGGGACAACGTCGGATCGTCGTTTGACGCAGCATGGGTACACTTATGTATGTTCACAGCAATCGCTGATGACAATCAATAGTATTATACTATGAAGCCAAGGGTTGGTTCAAGTAAGAAACGTCCCTCTATTCACCTTCCTGTTCGACCGCAGCTTCGCTTGTCGCTGTGGGTGGTCCATTATAAACGGCTCTTACGATTTGTTCGATCGCATAGTCTTCGCCCCGAATCCAGAAGGATAGTCCGGCGATGTTTCCGTCCGTTCCCGGCAACATCGCGGTGCTGATATTGTTGCTGTCCATGCCGACAGCTTTTCCACCCAGATAGACAATGGCGCGGTTGGTAAGGTCTGAATTCACATTCGCAACCACTGTTTTTATCACATTCGGCAGGTTCAGTCCCAAGGCTTGTTTTGCGGCGCTCTTCACAAATTTTTGCTGCGCTTCAACACGTCCGATATCTCCGTTATCATAGCCGGAACGGTAACGAATGAACTGCACGGCATGTGCACCATCCAAAACCTGCTGTCCCGCCGGAATATCAATCGTAATACCCTCGGAGCGATAACTCATGTAAAACGGAACATCCATCGGAACGCCCCCGATGGCGTCTACAATGTTCGCGACACCATTGTAGTCAATGACCGCATAGTAGTTGATGGGGATTCCGAGCAGAATGTTATGCACGGCTTGGCACATGGCTTCCGGTCCATCGTGGAATACGGCATTGATTTTCAACCAGCTTCCGCTGTATCCGGCACGTTCGTAATACGTGTCGCGTGGAATCGAAATAATATCGGCACGCTTTGACTCCGGATCGAAACTTGCCAACATAATCACATCGGCCAAGCCTTCATCCGTCGCACCAAGCAGCAGGACATTCACACGTTTGGAGTCGGCATAATCCGCGGCAAAGATGCCTTCCCCGGGAATGAGAACATCCATGTTTTCCTCTGTGATTTCGCGCTCTCGCTGCGTCGCCACATCGCCTTTGTCCATCGGACGGTCGTTCATGACGGTTGCAAAAATCCCGATGGAGGATGTAAAGACTAACAGACAAATACAAAAGGTAATCGCGAAGAATTGAAAAAAAATACTCTTGGATGAAGTTCTTTTACTTCTTTTTGGGCTTCGTCGTTTCATACCACATTCCTTTGGAAAGCAAGATGAGATTCGAATTGTATTGCGTTAGAATAGTATATCACCGGTGGCAGATTCAATCAAACCACCATCTGCGCGCGGCAGCAATATCCGATTGGATTTGTTTTTGCATGGCTTCGATATTTTCGAATTTCTGTTCGGCACGTAATTTTTCGTAGAAAACAATCTCGGGCGATGTTCCGTAAAGGTCTTCGGAAAAGTCGAAGATATGTGTTTCCGCCAGCTCTTGGTTGTCGCCGATGGTTGGTCTTACCCCCACGTTTGTGATGGCGGGGCGTTCCTTACCTCCGTCTAACTTTGCCGATGTGACGTAAATGCCATATGCCGGCTGCATCATTTCAGGGTCCAGGTGCATGTTCGCCGTTGCAAACCCGAGTTTGCGCCCAAGTTTATTACCGGCAATGACTTTCCCGGAAAGCGTAAAGGGTCGTCCAAGATATTTGCGACAAAGGTCAAAATCGCCGTTTTGAATCGCCTTGCGAACCTCTGTGCTGCTTACGATCACATCATCCACCTTGAACGGTTCGATGACTTCCAGAAAAAAATGATCCTGATCGGCAAATTGCTTCAAAAGCGTTGTGTTCCCTGCAGCACGCTTTCCGAAACGGAAGTTGAACCCACAAAATACCGCATCCGCGCGGAAATAGCGCAACAAAAGTTTATGAATAAACACTTCGGGATCCATCGACGTAAACGAATCGTCAAACGGAAGATTGAACATATAATCCACACCCATGCTCCGAATGATTTCATACTTTTCTTTCGGACTGACGATGGAACGCACGACGCTCTCTCCGGAAATAAAATTGCGTGGATGATTGGCGAATGTAAAAACAGCAGACTTTTTCCCCTCGCGTTTCGCATATTGTGTCATGCAAGCAATGAGCGCCTGATGCCCAAGATGAATCCCATCAAAATTCCCGAGCGCCACGGCTGTGGGCGAAATATCTCCTATGGATTCCAACGTATTAAACTCTATCATTCTACAATCACCTTACAGGGAATGAGCATTCCCTTTTCTACTCTTCCAATGCCATAAAAACTATTTTTTGCATAGACTCGCAAGAATCCTTTGCGATCTTTTTCCGGAACCCGAAGCCCATGTGCAAATTTTTCGGCATTTTCCAAGGTAAGTTCCAGTTTTTCAAATCGGCTGATTCCGTAGTCTATCGGTAAAAGTGGTAGAACAGCCGCATCTTGAAGTGCTTCCAGCGAGGTACTCTCTTCCATGATGAAATCACAACTTTTTGTGCGAACCAGTGCCGACATTACACCACCGCAACCGAGCCTCTGCCCTGCGTCATGGCAGATTGTTCGAATGTAGGTTCCGCCCGAACATAGAATATCGAATTCAACCAGACCTTGCTGTACATCCACTGTTGTCACGTCAATTCGGGAAACCTCAATTTTGCGCAATTTCATCGCATCCGCAGGCAGCACTTCTCCCTTGCGCGCATATTCGTAGAGCTTTTTGCCCTGATATTTCACGGCAGAATACATGGGAGGATACTGTTCGGATTTGCCTTCAAAGGATTTCAGTGTCGAACGAATTTCTTCTTCGGTCGGAAAGTTTGCACTTTCTGAAAGGGTCTCACCCCAAATGTCCTGTGTATCGGTTGTTATTCCGAGTTTCATTTGACAATGATAACCCTTCGCATCGGCACGATCCGGTGTCATATACTCAATGAGGCGCGTTGCCTTACCAATGCACACGGGAAGAACACCCGATGCCATCGGATCCAGCGTTCCGGTGTGTCCGACGCGCTTGACCCCGGTGATACGGCGAATCATTCCGACAACATCATGAGAGGTTACACCTGTTGGTTTTAAGACATTCAGAATTCCGTTCATGCCGTTCTCTATAGTGTTTCGCCAATCTGCACACGCAGTGCTTCCACGACATCGGCGACCTTCTTTTCGGTTTTATACCCGGCAGCGTTGACATGCCCACCACCACCAAATGTTTCCGCAACCGCCGCAACATTATATGAGGATTTCGAACGCATACTCACCTTCGTGCCCCCCTTTGTTGTCTCACGCACAAACACCGACACTTCCACGCCTCGAATGGAACGAAGTGTTTCGACGATACCGTCGGTTTCTTCGTCCAAGGCACCGCTTTCCTCAAGCATTTTTTGCGTCATATAGGCAATGATGCCTCGACCGCCTGCGATTGGCTGCGCGTTGGAAAGCACAAGATTCATGAGTTTCATCTTTTCAAAACGTTCGTTTTGGAAGATTTCAAGGAACACCTTGTTCGGATTCACACCAACTTCGATGAGTGTCGCCACAATGTCGTGCGTTTTTGCCGTGGTGTTCGAATACTGAAAACGACCGGTATCCGTTACAATGCCAACGTAAAGCGCCTCTGCCGCCGCCTCTGAAATGTCACCCAAGTGCTCGGCAATGTCGAAAATGATTTCCGCACTTGCCGCCGCTTCTGTATCTAAAAGGTTATAGTCGAAGTTTGGTGCACTCGACACATGGTGATCGATGCACATCGATCGTTTCCCCAAAAGGAACAGCGCCTCACGCGCCTCACCGATGCGAGCCGTTTCGCTTACATCGACAAGAACCGACAAATCTGCGCCCGGAAGATCTTCCGGTGGTGTTACACATCCATTTTCAATGAAACCCAGATTGTCCGGAATTTTTTCGTCGAGAATAACTTTCACATCTTTGCCGAGATCGCGCAAAATGAGGCAGAGTCCGATGCAGGAACCGAGCGTGTCACCATCCGGATTCTCATGTGGGAATAAATAAATCTTTTCCGCGGCATTCAACGCTTCGGCAATACGACGTGGCGTATCCGCACCGGGTCTGCCAAGCGTTCCCAAACCGATATCGTCCAGAACCTCTTCGATGCGACGTCCGTATTCGCTCGAGGCATCAAAAACAAAATTCAAATCCGGCGTCCGGCGCAACGTAAGTCGGCTGCCGATTTCATGACGAATGAGCCCTTTTGCCGCCTCAAATGCAGCGAGCACATCCTTTTTTTCCTGTTCTGCAGCCTCCGAATCACTTGCACTCGCAAGCATCGTAATGAAGACTGTCGCAAAGGACCCGTCATCCGCCGCCTTCACACCTGTGATCGTAGGCAGCCCTCTAAAACGTGGATCTTTCAGCTCTCGTAAGAGTAATTCACTGATGATACGTCGTATTTCCTCGCCGATGCGATTCCCTCTGTAATTTTTTCTCATTCGCGGATGATTTCTTCCATGACGAAGGCTTCAATAATGTCGCCCTGCTTAATATCGTTGTAATTTTCAATGCCAATACCGCATTCATAGCCAAAGGAAACTTCTTTCACATCGTCTTTGAACCTGCGCAGTGAACTGATCTTCCCTTCGTGAATGACAATGCCGTCGCGCACGATGCGAACCTGTGCATTGCGCTGAACCTTGCCCTCCAGCACATACGAACCACCGATTACACCCGCACCCGGAACTTTGAAGGTCTCTCTCACTTCAATTTTACCAAGCACCACTTCTTTGTATTCAGGGTCGAGCATGCCCTTCATCGCCGATTCCACCTCATTAATCGCGTCATAAATGACTCGATAGGTGCGAATTTCAACACCCTGCTGATCGGCAAGGTTGCTTACAGCCGTTGAAGGTCTTACGTTGAATCCGATGATGATCGAATCGGAAGTGCCGGCAAGCATGACATCGGACTCGTTCACGGTTCCGACACCTGTATGTAAAATACGTACTTTCACATTCTCATTGGAAAGCTTTTCGAGGGATGCCGTGAGCGCCCCCACAGAACCTTGCACATCACCCTTGATGATGATATTCAGTTCCTTCATGTTTTCTTCGCTGATGCGGCTGAACAGCGTTTCGAGACTCGCGCCGGATGTGCGTGCCATAATCTCATCGCGTTGACGCAGTCTTCTGGTTTCGGCAATCTCTCTTGCCACACGGTCGTCCGTGAGTGCATTGAAAGCATCGCCCGCCTCCGGAACTTCGGAAAGCCCTGTAATTTCAATCGCTGTAGAGGGCAGTGCCTTCTTGATGCGCCTTCCTTTATAATCGGTCATGGCACGAATTCGACCGCTTGTCGTTCCGACGACAACGCTCATGCCGACCGAGAGGGTTCCATTCTGAACCAGCAATGTTGCAACAGAACCTCTGGATTTATCAAGGTAGGCCTCAATGACCGTACCCGTCGCCGGGCGGTTTGGATTTGCCTTCAGTTCGAGCACCTCCGCCTGCAGCAGAATCATTTCGAGCAAATTCGTAATGCCTTCGCCACTCTTTGCGCTTACAGGAACCGAAATGGTATCTCCGCCCCAGGTCTCCACAAGCACACCATGGTCCGAAAGTTCTTTCATAACGCGGTCGAGATTGGCACCTTCTTTATCAATTTTGTTGATCGCCACGATCATCGGCACACCTGCTGCCTTCGCATGGCTGATGGATTCAATGGTCTGTGGCATAACACCATCGTCGGCCGCTACCACAAGAACCGCAATATCCGTTACATGCGCACCACGTGCACGCATGGCTGTAAAAGCCTCATGACCGGGGGTGTCAAGAAATACGATCTTCTCCCCGTTGATGGTAACTTCGTATGCGCCGATATGCTGTGTAATACCTCCGGCTTCCCCTGATGTGACATTCGTCTTGCGAATGGCATCAAGCAAAGAGGTCTTTCCGTGATCGACGTGCCCCATGACCGTGATGATCGGCGGACGCGGTTCGAGGTCTTCCTCTTGATCTTCGACATCTTCAATGCCCTCTTCGATGATGTCGCCTTCGTCGCTCGCGATATAGATTTCAAGACTCAACTCTTCTGCAAGCAACAGGGCCGTCGTTTCATCGAGATTCTGATTGATATTTGCCATAATGCCAAGTTTCATCAGTGTGAGAATAATCTCCGACGTGGAACGCTCCACCTGTTCCGCAAAGCCGGCAACGGTGATGGGTACACTCATGATTTTCGTGCCCGGTGCGAGATCGTCCAAATTGAATGCAGGCGCTTCCGGTCCCTTTTGCTGCGTCTTGGGTCGCGGTCTGGATCTTAGCGGGCGTTTTTCCAACGAATTGTCTTCCAGGATGGGACTCTTCGCGGAGCCTTTAAAATCTTCACCCGGTCGGCGTTTGCGATCTGCCGTCTGCGGATGTTTTTTTCGATCATTTGGCAAGGGACGCTTGCTATCTTTGTTCGGATGTTTTTTATCCTTACTCTTTGCCGCATTCTCCTTTGCCTTTTCGTCCGGCTTGCCGTCAGGCTTGCCCTGTCCCGCTTTGGGCTGTCCAGGCTTGGGTTGTCCCTGCTTGGCGTCTGCGGGTTTTGCGGGCCGCGTTGCCTCCGGCGCATCTGCTTTCGCAGGTTTTTCCGCAGGGGCTTTTGTCGTCTGCGCCTGTTCCGGTTCAGCGATCGGTTGCGCCTTTGCTTCCGATTTCTCTTCGGTTGGTCTTACCTCTACAACTTCCGATTCTTCTTTTGTCTCCGCATCTGCTACAGGTGTTTCGGGGGTTGCCGCTTCTTCCTTGGTCGAAACAGGCTCCGTCGCCTCCGTCTTTTCTTCATCCGATGTCTCTACAGGGGCATCCGACGCTGCTTTTGTCGCCGGAACATCCTCGGAAACATCTGTGTAGGCTACTTTTAACTGTGCCTTCTCTTTTTTTACAGGCTTCGCCTCAGCAGAAGATTCTTCGGATGCGTCCTCATCCGTATCCTTTTGCTTTGCAAGTTCTTCCTCTTCAAGCTGCTGCTTTGTAATTCTGCGCGGTACAAATGGTACATCATCATCGACATCTGCCGTCTCTTCCGTCTCTGCCTCGGCTTTTCCCTTCCCTGTGGGTTTGGGCTCTTCGGCTTTTTTCGGAACGGGTGTGTTTGACTTGATCGGTACTTTTACGCGAACAGGCGCAGCGGTAGAAACGTTTCCGCCACGCAGAGCATTTTTCAGCGTCATCGTGTCTCCATCTGAAAGATTGCTCATATGATTCTTTGCGTCAACGCCGATTTCCGCCGCCTTTGCAAGAACTTCCTTGCTTTGCAATCTTAATTCCGCTGCAATTTCGTGTACTTTCATTCTTGCCACTCCCTCTTATCCTGATTGTCTCGGGATATTTCCCGTAGTAACGTGCGCAAGGTTTCCATGTCTTCCACGGAAAACCCCTGTATATTTAATCCTCGCGTAATCGATTTGCGTTTTTTCGCTTTCTCGAAACACGCCTCATCGTTGCATAGGTAGACACCTCGACCGTTATCCTTGCCCGTCGGGTCAGGTACGGGGAGACCGTTCTTTTCGGTTATTCGAATAAGCTCACTTTTAGGTTTTGATTCCATACAGCCGACACAGCGACGCATCGGAATCTTCCTTTGTTTCGTCAAATTTTACGCCTCTCCTTCTTCTTTGCTTATTTCTTCGTCTGCATCAGGCACATCGGCGTCGGTATTTTCAATTTCCACATCCGAATCGGCACCTTCTTCGTTCTCCGAAGCCTCTGCCCTTTCAGCTGCCGAGAAAAAATCTTCCGGATTCAGATAGCCTTCTTCATCCAGTTCGCCCACGAGGTTTGTCTCAATCTCGTTTCCATAAAACTGTGTATGACTCTTAATGTCAATCTTGATGGAACAGAGCTTTGCCGCCAAGCGAACATTCTGCCCCTCTTTTCCGATCGCGAGCGAAAGTTGATAATCCGGCACGATTGCGATTGCACTCTTCCCGCTTTCATCTACGATAATCTTTTCGGTTTTCGCGGGAGAAAGTGAATTGCTGATGTTTTCTTCCTGATCGTCACTCCACGTAATGATGTCTATCTTTTCTCCGAACAGTTCATCCACGACACCCTGTACACGCGTACCTCGATTGCCTACGCAGGCACCGACGGGATCGACCGTCGGGTCGCTTGTGGAAACCGCCATTTTGGTCCTGCTTCCGGCTTCGCGTGAAAGGCTCTCAATCACCACAATACCATCTTGAATTTCGGGCACTTCCAGCTCGAACAGTCGCTTTACGAGCCCCGGGTGTGAGCGTGAAAGAAATACCTGCGGTCCCTTTTGCGATTTGCGGACATCCGTAATGAAAAATTTCATACGTGAATTCACCAAATAACGTTCGCCACGAATTTGTTCACCGGCAGACATAATGCCCTCGGTTCTTCCCAAATTCACAAACACCGTATCGTTGCTGACACGTTGAACCGTTCCATTTACGAGTTCTCCCTGACGACCGGAAAACTCACTGAAAATCATGCCACGTTCGATTTCGCGAACGGTCTGCACGACAACCTGCTTTGTCGTCTGCGCAGCGATGCGTCCGAGATTCTCGAGCGGTACAGGATAATCGACAGCTTCTCCGATTTGATAGTCCGGGTCGTACTGACGAACTTCAGCAAGCGCAACCTGTGTACTGGGATCTTCGACCTCTTCTACAACATATTTACGCAGCCAAATATCTAAATTTCCCGAATCGGGATCAATGTTGACAATGACATTCTCTTCGGAATTCTTATTTCTTCCTTTATACGCCGAAACCAACGCCTTTTCAACTGCCTCCAGCAGCTGCACCTTTGGAATATTCTTTTCTCTTTCGAGATCGTTCAGTGCGGCAATGAATTCCTTCATGTCCATGATGGGTTTTCCTCCTAAAAAATAATCTGTAGTTTTACCTTACTTACCAGTTCACGCGGAATGGATAACGTTTGACCGTCAGAAGTCACCAAATGAAGCGCTTCTTCGGTACGACCTTTTAATGTGCCGAGCCAATGTTTGCTTCCCTCGAAACCTTTGTACAGCATAACCTCAACGGGAGCACCTTCGTAACGGACGAAGTGCGCATCCGTAAGCAGGGGTCTGTCCATTCCCGGAGAGCTTACAATGAGGTAATAATTCTGCTCAATGAGATCGGCTTCGTCGAGCAACCCTTCCAGATGACGGCTGACAAGCTCACAATCTGCCGTTGAAATGCCGCCCTCTTTGTCGATATAGATGTTGAGATTGTAATCCTTGCCCGCTTTTACGAACTCCATGTTCCATATTTCATAATGATTCTGCACCGCAAAGGGTTCCAGCATATTTTTTACTTCTTGTATAATATTCTTCTTACTCATTCGATCAACTTGCCCATGTTTCTGACAAAAACATAAGAGCGGGAAGCCCACTCTTATGACGATACCGTATTAACTTAATAAGATTACCATGCAAAGATTGCAATTGCAAGCATTTTTTTACGAAATGGATGTTTGGGTCGCATCGAACAGGGCTTCCATCTTGGCTATGATGCTCTCGTCGATTTCGTTGTACAGGAATTTATCAAAACCGAAATCACTTGCCCACTGTTTTCTGATTTTGTTGATTGCGTCGGCGTCACCACTTTCAAGAATCACTTTTATCTCCGGGCTTTCGCGGTACTCGCTCCAGTTTTCTTGCACTTCCGCGATATAGTCTTTTGCAGCCTGCGAGCTATACAACCATTCGTGACTGCCTTCGGTCAGCAAAAATTCTGTTTTCTTGTTTGTCACATCTTTTCTGTGTGCATAGATCGAGAGACCATCCGTCGTGATCGCTTCATCGTGATCGCCCTGTATGATCAGCACAGGTATGTCTACGGCATTGATTCCGTCCACACCCGAGACGCCCATCGCCGAGCCAAATGTGATTTTTTGTATGACCCAAAGATGGGGATAGAGAACATAAAACCCACTTCCTGCCATGCTTACACCCTGTTCGACGAAAACTTCCGCACCATCGTTGTAGCCTGCCATGCTGACCACCGCACTTACGCGATGCGGATTCTTGAGCGCAGCGCAAACGCCGTAGCCTCCCCAACTATGTCCTAAGAGAAAAATCTGTAGGTCGTCGTAACGGCTCTGCGATTCAACGTAGGTCAGCAAGGCATCCACGTCCAGCGCGCCTTGGTAGACACCGCGTGCGCCCTTCCCCTCACTTTTTGCCGTTCCTGTCATGTCGTAAGTGATGACGCGATAACCGTCGTCAACGAACCTCGTAACAAAGTTCATATAGTCGTCGCCTGTGCCACCGGAACCGGAGGAGATGAGGACGAGACCGCGCGTATTTTTTAGACCAAAGTCATAGCCTGTCAGCGTGTTTTTTCCGCTCTCAAATTTGAATTCCGTGCGTGCATATTTTTCGTGATCTATGTCGCCGTAGTTCAGATTCGGCACAAAGATCTGTGAATAATCGACATCGTTCCGGGGAAAAGAAGCAGAATAGATGAAATATGAAGCAATCGTACCCCCGACCAAATAAAGAGCAAGTAACGTAATGATTCCAATCAGAACGATTTTTTTTATTTTCTTCTTTGATTTTATCGTTTCCATTCGTCACTTCCTCTCAAAGATTCATTATCCAAAGGCAAACAAGGATCGAGCTCCTCTTGCTATGCTATATACAGAATATCCCAATGTCAACCGCTGAGGAAAGGAGGACAGAAAAACCCGGAACAGCTGATGCGTCCCGGAGCCGAAGTAGCGGTTAAGCAGACCTTCGAGTTATTTCCTATACCTGACTCGTCACCTATTTTCCGCTTTCCTCCTGCGCCTGATGAAAATCAACAGCCCCAGCAGGCAGCAGAGTGCAAGGAAGGAAAGCGCAAACAGCAGGCCCGCCTGCGTCTCGTCGCCGGTATCCGGAACGATGGCGCCGGGTCCGTTTCCAGTCTCGCCTGTGCCGAATGCGCGATTCACAACAAGCTCTACTTTGCCACTGCCCGTGCCCATCGCATCCGTAAAGAAGACTTCGAGCATATGTGTTCCGTTGGCAAACCTGTCCGAGAACGCCGCAGGTAGCGTAATGACCGCACTGCCTTCGGTGATGGTTCCGATCACCTGACCGCCTTCCGTGATGTTGTAGACATTGATACCACCGGAAGTGAGCGGATACTCCGTACTGCCAATCATAAACTTCGTCACATCCCCGATGTCGCCCTTAATCTCGACCCGGACCGTCTCTCCAAATGCCGTCAGGTGATTCGCCCCGCCATAGTTCGCATCATGGGAGTGTTTTACCGGCGGGTGATTGTGAATCAGCAGACCGTAGGCATTCCGAAGGACGTCCGTCACGGCATCCACCTGTGCCTGCGTAACGTTCGGGTCGGCATCCGCTGC